>NZ_JBBOQE010000001.1:2112500-2246547 GCF_038003965.1 Staphylococcus sp. FSL W8-1268
GTGGACGGGATTCTCACCCGTCTTTCGCTACTCACACCGGCATTCTCACTTCTAAGCGCTCCACATGTCCTTGCGATCATGCTTCAACGCCCTTAGAACGCTCTCCTACCATTGTCCAAAGGACAATCCACAGCTTCGGTAATATGTTTAGCCCCGGTACATTTTCGGCGCAGTGTCACTCGACTAGTGAGCTATTACGCACTCTTTAAATGATGGCTGCTTCTAAGCCAACATCCTAGTTGTCTGGGCAACGCCACATCCTTTTCCACTTAACATATATTTTGGGACCTTAGCTGGTGGTCTGGGCTGTTTCCCTTTCGAACACGGACCTTATCACCCATGTTCTGACTCCCAAGTTAAATTAATTGGCATTCGGAGTTTGTCTGAATTCGGTAACCCGAGAGGGGCCCCTCGTCCAAACAGTGCTCTACCTCCAATAATCATCACTTGAGGCTAGCCCTAAAGCTATTTCGGAGAGAACCAGCTATCTCCAAGTTCGATTGGAATTTCTCCGCTACCCACAGTTCATCCGCTCACTTTTCAACGTAAGTCGGTTCGGTCCTCCATTCAGTGTTACCTGAACTTCAACCTGACCATGGGTAGATCACCTGGTTTCGGGTCTACGACCAAATACTATACGCCCTATTCAGACTCGCTTTCGCTACGGCTCCACATTTTCTGCTTAACCTTGCATCAGATCGTAACTCGCCGGTTCATTCTACAAAAGGCACGCCATCACCCATTAACGGGCTCTGACTACTTGTAAGCACACGGTTTCAAGTTCTCTTTCACTCCCCTTCCGGGGTACTTTTCACCTTTCCCTCACGGTACTGGTTCACTATCGGTCACTAGAGAGTATTTAGCCTTAGGAGATGGTCCTCCCAGATTCCGACGGAATTTCACGTGCTCCGTCGTACTCAGGATCCACTCAAGAGAGAATATATTTTCAACTACAGGATTATTACCTTCTTTGATTCAACTTTCCAGATGATTCGTTTAATATATTCCTTTGTAACTCCGTATAGAGTGTCCTACAACCCCAATAAGCAAGCTTATTGGTTTGGGCTCTTCCCGTTTCGCTCGCCGCTACTCAGGGAATCGAATTTTCTTTCTCTTCCTCCGGGTACTAAGATGTTTCAGTTCTCCGGGTCTGCCTTCTGACAAGCTATGAATTCACTTGTCGATAACACAACATAACTTGTGCTGGGTTTCCCCATTCGGAAATCTCTGGATTAACGCTTACTTACAGCTACCCAAAGCATATCGTCGTTAGTAACGTCCTTCATCGGCTTCTAGTGCCAAGGCATCCACCGTGCGCCCTTAATAACTTAATCTAATATAGTTATTAATCTGTGAGTGTTCTTTCGAACACTAGCGATTATTTTTTATGAATTCAAGCTTATTTAAAACTCTATTCACTCGGTTTTGCTTGGTAAAATCTATTTACTTACTTATCTAGTTTTCAATGTACAATGTCATTAATTAATAATCACATCTAAGTATTATAACAAAATATAATAGTAAATGCAATATTTAATTAAATATGAATGTTTTAACATAAACATTCAAAACTGAATACAATATGTCACGTTATTCCGTATCATCTCTACGAGATGTTCCGAATATATCCTTAGAAAGGAGGTGATCCAGCCGCACCTTCCGATACGGCTACCTTGTTACGACTTCACCCCAATCATTTGTCCCACCTTCGACGGCTAGCTCCAAATGGTTACTCCACCGGCTTCGGGTGTTACAAACTCTCGTGGTGTGACGGGCGGTGTGTACAAGACCCGGGAACGTATTCACCGTAGCATGCTGATCTACGATTACTAGCGATTCCAGCTTCATGTAGTCGAGTTGCAGACTACAATCCGAACTGAGAACAACTTTATGGGATTTGCTTGACCTCGCGGTTTCGCTGCCCTTTGTATTGTCCATTGTAGCACGTGTGTAGCCCAAATCATAAGGGGCATGATGATTTGACGTCATCCCCACCTTCCTCCGGTTTGTCACCGGCAGTCAACTTAGAGTGCCCAACTTAATGATGGCAACTAAGCTTAAGGGTTGCGCTCGTTGCGGGACTTAACCCAACATCTCACGACACGAGCTGACGACAACCATGCACCACCTGTCACTTTGTCCCCCGAAGGGGAAACTTCTATCTCTAGAAGGGTCAAAGGATGTCAAGATTTGGTAAGGTTCTTCGCGTTGCTTCGAATTAAACCACATGCTCCACCGCTTGTGCGGGTCCCCGTCAATTCCTTTGAGTTTCAACCTTGCGGTCGTACTCCCCAGGCGGAGTGCTTAATGCGTTAGCTGCAGCACTAAGGGGCGGAAACCCCCTAACACTTAGCACTCATCGTTTACGGCGTGGACTACCAGGGTATCTAATCCTGTTTGATCCCCACGCTTTCGCACATCAGCGTCAGTTACAGACCAGAAAGTCGCCTTCGCCACTGGTGTTCCTCCATATCTCTGCGCATTTCACCGCTACACATGGAATTCCACTTTCCTCTTCTGCACTCAAGTTTTCCAGTTTCCAATGACCCTCCACGGTTGAGCCGTGGGCTTTCACATCAGACTTAAAAAACCGCCTACGCGCGCTTTACGCCCAATAATTCCGGATAACGCTTGCCACCTACGTATTACCGCGGCTGCTGGCACGTAGTTAGCCGTGGCTTTCTGATTAGGTACCGTCAAGACGTGCACAGTTACTTACACGTTTGTTCTTCCCTAATAACAGAGTTTTACGATCCGAAGACCTTCATCACTCACGCGGCGTTGCTCCGTCAGGCTTTCGCCCATTGCGGAAGATTCCCTACTGCTGCCTCCCGTAGGAGTCTGGACCGTGTCTCAGTTCCAGTGTGGCCGATCACCCTCTCAGGTCGGCTACGTATCGTTGCCTTGGTAAGCCGTTACCTTACCAACTAGCTAATACGGCGCAGGTCCATCTATAAGTGATAGCAGAGCCATCTTTCACTATCGAACCATGCGGTTCGAAATATTATCCGGTATTAGCTCCGGTTTCCCGAAGTTATCCCAGTCTTATAGGTAGGTTACCCACGTGTTACTCACCCGTCCGCCGCTAACGTCAAAGGAGCAAGCTCCTCGTCTGTTCGCTCGACTTGCATGTATTAGGCACGCCGCCAGCGTTCATCCTGAGCCAGGATCAAACTCTCCATAAAAATTTATGATGTTTGATTAGCTCATCATACTAAATAGTGTTTGTAACATTTAAGTTACTTTATTGGAATTAACGTTGACATATTGTCATTCAGTTTTCAATGTTCATTTGATATTAATTAAATGGTGGAGACTAGCGGGATCGAACCGCTGACCTCCTGCGTGCAAAGCAGGCGCTCTCCCAGCTGAGCTAAGCCCCCATATTTTTAAAGAAGTCGGGAAGACAGGATTCGAACCTGCGACCCCTTGGTCCCAAACCAAGTGCTCTACCAAGCTGAGCTACTTCCCGTATATTAAATTAATAATTTTAAATGGCGCGCCCGATAGGAGTCGAACCCATAACCTCTTGATCCGTAGTCAAACGCTCTATCCAGTTGAGCTACGGGCGCTATATTTAAATTGGTGCCGAGGACCGGAATCGAACCGGTACGGTGATCTCTCACCGCAGGATTTTAAGTCCTGTGCGTCTGCCAGTTCCGCCACCCCGGCAAATATAATGGAGCGGAAGACGGGATTCGAACCCGCGACCCCCACCTTGGCAAGGTGGTGTTCTACCACTGAACTACTTCCGCATATTAAAATAAATCGTATGAGCCATAGAGGATTCGAACCTCTGACCCTCTGATTAAAAGTCAGATGCTCTACCAACTGAGCTAATGGCTCAAAGATGGTGCCGGCCAGAGGACTTGAACCCCCAACCTACTGATTACAAGTCAGTTGCTCTACCAATTGAGCTAGGCCGGCTAAAAAGTAAATGGTGGAGAATGACGGGTTCGAACCGCCGACCCTCTGCTTGTAAGGCAGATGCTCTCCCAGCTGAGCTAATTCTCCTATCAAGTATGCCTGGCAACGTCCTACTCTAGCGGAACGTCAGTCCAACTACCATCGGCGCTAAGGAGCTTAACTTCTGTGTTCGGCATGGGAACAGGTGTGGCCTCCTTGCCATTGTCACCAGACAATAACTTACTCAAATAATTATATTACTAATTAATTAATTTTTCAATAGTTAATTTTACACTTTATTAAAATTCTTTTTACAAGTGTTTTACAAAATTAACTTTCGTTTTTGACGACTTTTATATCTTATAATAATCAAAGTCTAATGTCAACAATTTTTTAAAGGTTTTTTAAATTAATTTTTAAAAAGGATTTAATTTTTGAACACTCATAGTATACTACCACATCATATATATAATATCTAGTCTTTTTTAATTAATTTTCCTTTTTATTTTTCATAAAAAAACGTTGCTTACCTTAGCAAGCAACGCTTTTAATTTATATTAATCTTATTTTTGTCTCATGTAAGGGAATAATAATACATCTCTAATAGATGGTGAATCAGTTAACAACATAACTAAACGATCAATTCCAATTCCTAGTCCGCCTGTTGGTGGCATACCATATTCAAGCGCTTCAATGTAATCTTCATCCATTTCATGAGCTTCATCGTTACCTTGTTCTTTCTCAACAAGTTGTGCTTCAAAACGTTCACGTTGATCGATTGGATCATTTAATTCTGTGAAGGCATTTGCATGTTCTCTACCTACAATAAACAACTCAAAACGATCAGTAAATCTTGGATCTTCTGGATTTTTCTTAGCAAGTGGAGAAATTTCAATTGGATGTCCATAAATAAATGTAGGTTGAATTAATGTTTCTTCAACTTTTTGTTCAAAGAATTCATTTAAAATATGTCCATATCTCATGTTTTCTGTAATTTCAATACCATGTGCTTTAGCTAATGCTTTAGCTTCTTCATCTGTTTTCACATTATAGAAGTTTACACCTGTAGCCTCTTTAACAGCGTCTACAATATGAAGTCGTTTCCAATCTGATTCTAAGTCGATTTCTTCGCCATTATATTGCACTTTTGCTGAACCTAATACAGTTTGTGCAATATATCTAACCATAGATTCTGTTAAATCCATAATATCATGATAATCGGCATATGCTTCATATAACTCTATCATAGTAAACTCAGGATTATGGCGTGTTGATACACCTTCATTACGGAATACACGACCAATTTCATAAACTTTTTCTAATCCGCCTACAATTAATCGTTTTAAATGTAACTCTATCGCAATACGCATATATAACGTTGCATCTAGTGCATTATGATGTGTAACAAATGGTCGAGCTGCAGCACCACCAGCGATTTGATGCATCATTGGCGTTTCTACTTCTAAATAGCCTCTTTGATTTAAATAATTTCTCATTTCTTGGATGATTTTACTACGGTTAATAAATGTACGAGTACTATCTTGGTTAGTAATTAAATCTAGATAACGTTGGCGATATCTTTGCTCAATATCTTGTAAACCATGAAATTTATCAGGTAATGGTCTTAAAGCTTTAGATAATAATGTAAATGATTTTGCTTTTACTGATAATTCGCCAGTATTTGTTTTAAACATGACACCTTCAATACCTACAATGTCACCTAAATCCGTTGTTTTCCAAAGGTTATCAAAAGGTTCTTCGCCAATTTGATCTTTACGTACATAAATTTGAATTTGACCAGTTAAATCTTGTACATGCGCAAATCCTGCTTTACCTTTACCACGTTTTGTCATTAAACGCCCTGCAATAGAAACATGACTTTCATCTTCTTTTTCATGTAATTCTTCTTTAGAAAAATGATCCCATTTTTCTTTTAATTCACTTGCAGTAGCTGTACGTTCAAAGCGTTTACCAAACGGGTCAATTCCTAAATCAATAAGTTCTTGTAATTTTTGTCGACGAACCTGCATTTGGTCATTCATTTCTTCTGACATTACTCTCTCTCCTTTAAACTTCCTGTTTTACTATTAATGGATGTTATGTACTTATTAAAAATATTGTAAAATATTTTCCATTCATTATTTTATACATAGTCACATAGTTAAATTCTTAAAATATATTTATATTTTAAGAATTTAAGCACTTATCTTAGCACTTAGTCTTTATATTTCTTAACCGTATCATCTGGAAAAACTAAATCATGAATTTTCTGATTTAATCGTGGATTCTGTTTGTCCGATGCAATATCGTTCAACGGTATCAGTACAAAAGCACGTTCTTGCATTCGTGGGTGAGGTACACTTAAATTGTCTGTTTCAATAATATCATCACTATATAATAAGATATCTATATCTAATGTTCTAGGACCCCAACGTATTTCTCTTACTCGATGCAGTTGTTGTTCAATGTCTAAACAATGCTTAAGCAATTGCTGAGGTGACAACTCTGTTTCAATCTCTAAACACAAATTCAAGAAATTAGGCTGGTCAGTATAGCCAATCGGTGCAGTTTCATATATCGATGATTGTTTTGTTACCTTTATACCCTTAATGTTTCCAATTAAATCAATTGCCTTAAGAAGTTGTTGTTTTCTATCACCAATATTACTTCCTAAACCTAAATATGCCTGTACCATTAACGATTCTCCCTCACTATTTCAATACCCACACCATCGTAATGACCAGGTATAGGTGGATTTTCTTTAGTGATTCTGACTTTCGTTTCCATTACACGATTATAGTGTGAATTTATACGTTTTGCAATACGTTCAGCTAGATGCTCGATTAAATTGCAAGGTGGACCTTCAACAATATCTTTTACATCTTCAAATACTTCACCATAATGCACAGTATCTTTAACATTATCTGTCTGCCCCGCTTTTGATAAGTCTACTTTTAACGTTACGTCTACTAAAAAAATTTGACCTATTTCATTCTCAGCTGTGAGTGCACCATGATATCCATAAAACTTCATCCCTTTAAGAAAGATCATGTCGTTCATTTTCATTCTCCTTCAAAAAATCTATACCTTGAGCTAAACGTACATTTAATTGAACATTATGTACGCGAACTGCTTTTATGCCTTTCATTATACCATAGGCAGTAGTAGCAGCAGTGGCCTCATCTCTTTCTTTTGGTGTCGTATCAGTAGAAATCATCTCTCTAATAAAACGTTTACGACTTGTCGCTAATAAAACAGGATACTCTGTAGCAACTAATTCATCTAATCGAGCCATTACTTCATTTTCTTCTTTTCTACTTTTAGCAAATCCAATTCCAGGATCTAACCATATTTTATGTTTTGGAATTCCTGCCATTTCTGCTTTATTTGCTTGCTTTATAAGTGTTAATAGCATTTCTTCTACAACTGGTTGGTCACGGTGTCCATCTCCATTATGCATTAACACAATTTCCGCTTCATATTTAGCAACTACATCTAAAATATGAGGATCATATAATCCAGCCCATTGATCATTAATCATTGTGGCCCCTAATCTTAGACAAGCTTCAGCAACTTCACTGCGATATGTATCAATGGAAATTTGTACATTTAGTTTCACCAGTTCTTCTACAACTGGCACGACACGTTGCATTTCTTCTTCTAAAGACACTTCTGTGTGCCCAGGTCTTGTTGATACGCCTCCTACATCAATAATATCTACGTCTTCATCAATCATTTCTTTAGCACGTGTAACTGCGTTATCAATTGAATTATACTGACCACCATCTGAAAATGAATCAGGCGTTACATTTAAGATTCCCATAATTTTTGTTTTACCCACTATCAATCATCCTTTGTTTTTTAAAATAAATATGTATACTCACATGATACACTCATTTAGTCTATATTTCAGTATTGTTAACTGAGAGAACCTTTATACTAAAAAGTAAAATAGCTGGCTTCGCCTTTTACGAAACCAGCTATTTCTTATTTAAAACATGATATTCAAATATCAACTTATATCATCATTAGTCATCGAATGAATATAATGGTGTAGATAAGTAACGTTCACCATTACTTGGTAATACTGTTACAACTGTTTTACCTTTACCTAACTCTTTTGCTTTTTCGATTGCTGCATAAATTGCTGCACCTGAAGAAATACCTGCTAAGATACCTTCTTCTTTAGCCACACGACGTGATGTTTCCATTGCAGTTTCATTACCAACTTTAATGATACTATCATAAATATTAGTATTTAAAGTATCAGGTACAAATCCAGCACCTAAACCTTGTAATTTATGTGGACCAGGTTCTCCACCACTTAATACAGGAGATCCTTCTGGTTCAATTGCTACAATTTCAACGTTAGGATATTTCTCTTTTAAGACTTTACCTACACCAGATAATGTACCACCAGTACCAACACCTGCTAAGAAAGCATCAATTTGTTTGCCTTCAAATTGTTCAACTAATTCAGGACCAGTTGTTAATGCATGTACTTCAGGGTTAGCTGGATTTTCAAATTGTTGAGGTTCGAAATAACCATGTTTTTCTTTCAATTCTTTAGCTTTCTTAATAGCACCTTTCATTGCTTCAGATCCAGGTGTTAACACTAATTCCGCACCATACGCTTTTAATAAGTTGCGACGTTCAGAACTCATTGTTTCAGGCATAGTAAATACTGCTTTATAACCTTTAGCTGCACAAACAAATGCTAAACCAATACCAGTATTACCACTTGTTGGTTCTACAATTGTATCACCAGGTTTAATTTTTCCTTCTTTTTCAGCTTTTTCAATCATTGCTAAAGCAATACGGTCTTTTACAGAGCCACCTGGATTTTGATACTCTAATTTTACATATACATCTGCCGCATCTTCATCTACTACATTTCTTAATTTTACTACCGGTGTGTTGCCAATAATTTGTGTAATATTTTCTACAGGTTTTTGTGCCATCGAAAAAACACTCCTTTAACTTTCTAATTTAAAACTTAGTTTTTCTATCGGATATAACTATATTCTATCAGAATTTTCTAAAAAGACAAAGATATTTCTTTAAATACGATGTAATATTTTACTTTCATTAGTTACATTTAGTTTTTCCCATAAAAAAAGAGCAATAAACATACGCTTATTGCTCCTCAACATTCTACTATTTTTTTATTGTATCAAGTAGTTCTTGAAGTTCGCCTTCAGAATAATGATATTTATTTCCACAGAAATGACACACGGCCTCAGCACCATGATCTTCTTTAATCATATCTTCAATTTCTGCTTCACCTAAACCTTTAATTGCATTTAGGAATTTTTCATGACTACAATTACATTCAAATTGTGCATCCATTGTTTCCAAAATTTGTACATTCTCTTCACCTAAAATTTCATTTAAGATACCTTCTGGTGTTAAGCCTTGTTCAATCAATTTAGAAACAGGCTGCATTTTGTTAATTGCATTTTCTAATTTAGTAATAGTTTCTTCTTTCGCGCCTGGCATGACTTGTATAATAAATCCACCCGCTGCTTTAATAGAATTATCAGGATTAACAAGTACCCCTAATCCTACTGATGACGGTGTTTGTTCACTTGTCGCAAAATAATAAGTAAAATCTTCTCCAAGTTCACCAGAAACGATTGGACTTGCGCCTGAGAAATAATCTTTCATTCCTACATCCTTAACGACTTGAATTGCACCCTCAGTACCTACTGCTCGTCTTACATCCAATTTACCTTGATCGTTAAGTGGAAAATGGGTTTGAGGATGGTCAACATATGCCCGTACATTTCCTTGTGCATCTGCATCAGCAATAATTCGACCAATTGGGCCCTTACCATCTACTGTGACAGTAAGCTTTTGATCTCCTTTTAACATTGCCCCCATTAATAACGTTGCTGTCATTGTTCTCCCCATCGCTGCTGAAGCTGTAGGCCATGTATAGTGACGTGTTTGGCCTTCTTGAACTGATTCAGTTGTTAATGCAGCATACGCACGTACTTCTCCATCAAAAGCCAAAGATTTAACAATATAATCATGTGTCATTACTCTAATCTCTCCTTTATGTTATTTTATTTCGTTTGTTTCATTTATTTTAAAATCTAATATTAAATCCTTTATTAAGAATATCTATTTTACACTGCTTATTTAAGAATATGAAGTAACTTGCTCTAGCGTATATAATGCTCCTATATCATATTAAAAACTCTTTCGATTAAGGTTATTTAACCCGAGTCGAAAGAGTTTTTATGACTAACTATGATTCTCTATGATTTGAATCTGTTGGATGCTCTATATTTGGAGATTGTTCATAACCTGTTTCATCTCTATCATTTCGTTGTGAATGATTTTGAGATTGATTACGGTCTGAACGATGATTGTTTCTATCATGATCGATTCTGTCATTTTCTTTGCGGTCTTCTGCTTCATCTTTACGACCTTCTTCAAGTTGTTCTTCACGAATGTCATCATAAGATTTACCATATTTACCGTTTGAGAACTCAGAATCATCTCTATCTTCATCTTTTACCACTTTAGCTGCATCATAATCCACTGTTGGTAAAACACCATCATAGAATAATGAACGTATTTGTTCTGCTACTAGTGTCTCTTCAGTTAATAATGTTTTAGCAATCAGTTTCAATTGAGATTCATGTTCTAATAAAATTTGTTTACAACGTTCATATTGTTCTTTAATAATACGTTGAACTTCTTTATCAATTTCATAAGCAATTTGGCCTGAATAGTTAGGTTCACCTTGCATATCTTTACCTAAGAAGACTTGGCCGCCACCGCTTGTAGAGAATTGTAAAGGTCCTAATTTCTTACTCATACCATATTCAGTGACCATTGAACGTGCAATTTGTGTTGCTCTTTCAAAGTCGTTTGAAGCACCAGTTGATACTTCATGGAAGTTAATATCTTCAGATACACGACCACCTAAAAGACCACAAATTTTATCTAACAATTCTGGTTCTGTCATTAAGAAGCGGTCTTGTTTAGGTAACATCATTGCGTAACCACCTGCTTGTCCACGAGGCACAATCGTTACTTTGTGTACAACTTCTGCTTCATCAAGTACCATACCAATGACTGTATGACCTGCTTCATGATGTGCTACAATATTACGTTCTTTATCAGAAATAACACGAGATTTTTTCGCTGGACCCGCAATCACTCGGTCTGTTGCTTCTTCAATATCACGCATATCAATTTTATTTTTACCTTCACGTGCGGCAATTAATGATGCTTCGTTCAATAGGTTTTCTAAATCAGCACCAGAGAAACCAGGCGTTCTTTGAGAAATAGCTTTTAAATCGACAGTTTCATCAAGTGGTTTGTTTTTAGCATGGACATGAAGAATCGCTTCACGGCCTTTAACATCTGGACGACCTACTTGAATTTGTCTATCGAAACGACCAGGACGTAATAATGCAGGGTCTAAAATGTCAGGACGGTTTGTTGCTGCAATCATAATGATACCTTCATTCTCACCGAAACCATCCATTTCAACTAATAATTGGTTAAGCGTTTGTTCACGTTCATCGTGCCCGCCACCAACACCTGCACCACGTTGACGACCAACAGCATCAATTTCGTCTATGAAAATAATACAAGGTGCATTTTTCTTAGCATTTTCAAATAAATCACGTACTCGACTTGCACCAACACCTACAAACATTTCAACGAAATCAGAACCACTGATTGAGAAGAATGGCGCTCCAGCTTCGCCTGCAACGGCACGTGCTAATAATGTTTTACCTGTACCTGGTGGGCCTACAAGTAAGACACCTTTAGGGATTCTTGAACCCATTTTCTTAAACTTCTTATTATCTTTTAAGAAATCTACAATTTCAATTAACTCTTGTTTTTCTTCGTCTGCCCCAGCAACATCTGAGAAGCGAACACGACGTTTTTGGTTGTCGTACATTTTTGCTTTGGATTTACCAAAGTTCATCATACGACCTCCACCGCCACCACCTTGTGCCTGGCTAAGGAAGAATATAAATAAGAAAGCAATAATTAATACAGGAATAAGCGTTGTCAACATACTGACAAAGACACTTTGTTTTTCTTCTTCTTTAACTGTAAAATCTAATCCTTTTTGGCTACGAGCTTCATTTGTTATTTGTTGTAAATCTTTTTCGTTATTGTATAAAATCGTTGAAGAATAATCTTCATCATTTTTAGTTTTACCACTTACCAAGTACACATTTTGTTCAGGTTGGATTTCTAAAGTTTTAAGATCACCTTTATCCAATTTCTCTACAAACTGTGAATAGGAAAGTTGTTTCGGTGTATTTCCATTACCATTGATATATGAGAAAACACCGAATATAATAACGCCAATAATTGCGATAACTAGCACATTGCGAAAAGCTTTCTGCATGCGTCATTTCCTCCTATTTCTATAATAAAGCTAACAAAGATTGTAACATAATCTAGCTTATAAAGGCTAGTATTTCAACTTTTGTAGCGCTTTTCTAATTCTAGTTAATTATTTTATATTCATCATTTACCCATTCTTTATTTCTAACTTTACATATCTATGTATAGTCGTTTCATAAAATGACAATTTTGAATATAAAATGAGTCTACACTAATTTATATCGTTAGTATAGTTATTATATTTAAAAATCTATTTCATGTATTTGCTAATACATTATAAAATTTTATTTATTATAAATTTCCGGTTTTAATGTACCAATGTAAGGAAGATTTCGATAATGCTCAGCATAATCTAAACCATATCCTACTACAAACTCATCAGGTATTTTTTTGCCAACGTATTTTGCTTCAATATCCGCTTTACGACGATTCGGTTTATCTAACAATGTAACGATTTCTAATGAGTTAACTTTGCGTGATCGTAGTAATTCAGTAATTGATTTTAAAGTTGTACCTGTTTCTAAAATATCTTCAATAATGAGTACATCTTTGTTTTCAATAGAAGCACTTAAATCTTTTAAAATTTGTACTTCTCCTGTTGATTCTGTACCACCGTGATAACTTGAAACATCCATAAAATCAATTGCTAAATGTGTATCAATACGTTTGATTAAATCTGCCATAAACATAACTGAACCTTTAAGGATACCAACACAAACAAGTGGTTTATCTTTGTAATCTCTCGTTAATTGTTCACCTAAATGTTTACAAATTTCTTGGATTTCTTCTTCAGTTAATAAAATATCTTTTAAATCATCTTTCATTTATGAGTCATCTCCAATTTTTTTAATATCTATTATATGTTTAAAGCTTGTCGTCACATAAAGTTGTCCTATAGCAATCACTCGTTGTTTTGCATCTAAAATGATGGGTATTTGTGTACGTTCTATACTATCAATTTTTTTATCAATCAATAAACGACTTACTTTTTTATGTCCATGACTACCATTTAACTTAAACTTATCTCCATCTCTACGTGTTCGAATCGTTAGAGGCCAATCGATTGCTTCATCATTCTCATTTGGATGAATTGTAATTAAATAATGACCAAATTGATATGTATAAGGATGCGTAACAATTTGTTCTTCAAGTAGAGAGTGTTCATAATGAGCCATTATTATAAATTTATCATATGCAATTTGAATTATCCATTTTTCAGTGAGGGGAATTTTAATTTGAGATTGTTTACTCTCAATTTGCTCGAACCATTCATTATAATTTTTTTCTGAAAAAGATTTATTTAACTGAAGCATCTCAAATAAACGATCTAATAAAATCATTTTTGAAATTTCATCTAGTTGATTAAAAGACGCTCGAGATAATTGTATACGTTCTTCATTAAGGTAAATGTTAACATGTTGTTCTATAAAACAACTTATTCGTTGTTGTGTAAGTTGTAATTGCATATCGTGCCAATGTTTCAACTTTAATAATTGTTCTACCTTGAAGTCCTTATTTTCATCAATAGCTGGTAAAAGCCGATTGCGAATGTCATTTCTTGCATATTTATTATGGTGATTAGATTCATCTTCATAAAAAGGCACATGGTGAATGGTTTGATACTGTTTTATATCATTTTTATATGTCTCTATCAGAGGACGACAAATAAAGTAATGATTTCGCTCAGTACATTCATGCATCCCTAATGAATTACGTGTTGATCGACCAGTAAAAACGCGATAAAAAATTGTTTCAAGTTGATCATTTAAATGATGAGCAGTTAATAAAACATCAGCATTTATCTTGCTCATCATTTCATCAAACCATTGATAACGTAAATCTCTCGCTTCAGATTGAATACTTTTTCCTTTTTCTACTGTTTCAGATAAATCTAACTGTTTAACATAACAGGGAATTTGATATTGCTTGCAAAATTGTTTAATAAATCGTTCTTCTTCGACAGATGCATCTCTTAAACCATGATTGACATGCAAACACGTTATAGATTGATATGAATGTGATAAATCATTTAATAATTTATATAATAAACACATACTATCAATCCCTGTAGATACCGCAACAGCTAAATGATCCGTCTTTTTCCAAAGAGACGTTTTCACTTTCACATTACTGAACCTCCTGACTTAGGGTAAATAATTGATATAACGAAAAAAGAGTGAGATAGAACTTTAATTTCAGTTCTTTATCTCACCCCTGGCATAGATCTTACATGATCTAATGCACTTAAGTTATTATCAATACATATTAATCTAGAATAAATGATTGGAACCAGGGCTCCGTTAACTTAGCTATATTTACTCACACAGATATAATTAACGTCTAGATCCTTTACCACCACGTCTTGATTCTGTTTGACGTTTAATAGAAGTCAATTTGTCTTCACTGTCTTTTAAGAAATTACTTAATTTCTTTTCAAAATCTTCTGCTTTTTGTTGAGGTGGTTTATTTTGATTAGATTTGTGATGTGGACGACGAGGACGATCTTTCGCTTTTTTAATTGAGAGGCTGATTTTACCATCCTCTGCAATAGATAAAACTTTTACCTCCACTTCATCTCCAACTGATAAATGATCTTCTACATTTTCAACATAATTATCAGCAACTTCACTAATATGAACTAAGCCACTTTTACCTTCAGGTAATTCTACAAACGCACCAAATTTTTTGATACCTGTCACTTTACCTTTTAGCTTGTTTCCTACTTCGATTGACATATTCTAAATAAATCCTCCCGATAATGTTTCAATTTTAACCTTATTATATTCCTGTTTTAAAATTTACACAATGCTATAAAACGATTATTTTAAATTAAGCGTTTTACTTTAATTTTTAAAGTTGAGTACTCTTTTTAATTATTACTAGAGGATTTAGAATTAGACGATGATTTATCATTAGGCAATTTAAAAATAATTTCTCCATTGTTACTTAAATAATAGTCATCTCGAGCAACTTTCTCTATATAATCTTTATCGTTAAGATTATTAAGCTCTTCTTTTAATGCTATTTCCTCATCTTGTTTTTTCTGAAATTGTTCTTCTTTCTGCTTTCGTTCTATTGTTGCTTGATTGTTACTTTGTTTTTGGAAGACAAGCATGATAGATAGAATAATAATAATCGCTAATAATAATCCTCCAAAAACTGTTACTCTTCGACGAACGACACGCATTCGTTTTTGTTGACGTTGTTTCTTTCGATTTCGTTCTGAAGTATATTGATTATCAATATGTTCTACCTTTTTACTCATAACTTGTCACCTCCTTTAAGCGTTTCAATCATAGACTACACTTCTTCAGATTGTGCAGATGGTTGAACTCGTTCTTCTTTAATCAGTTCATACATATTTTTAGCATTTTCTTTTGATGCGTGTTCACTTAATCCAGTTACTTTAACCGTCACACTTTTTTGTCCAAAACGAATGACTAATTCGTCTTCCACTTTTACATCTGTGCCAGCTTTAGCTACATTACCATTAATTGTTACACGTCCTTGATCGCTAATTTCTTTCGCAAGTGTACGACGTTTTACAAGTCTTGATACTTTTAAATATTTATCTAATCTCATTTATCATTCTCCCCTTGTTGTAAATAATTTTTAAGGGTTTCTTCATTAAAATCCTTATTTTTGGTTTTATCATACAATGTCATAAAATGGTCTGCAAACACTTTCTCAAATTTCACACGAGGTATTTTACCTTCTTTTGCTTTTGCATCCTTCCAGACATCATTTAAATCTTCTATTGTTTCAACTGTTTTATCACCGAATATGTGAGGATGTCGACGAATCATTTTAGCATTTAAGCTTTCAATCACTTCTTTAATATCCATATATCCTTCTTTTTTACCAATACTCGCATGGAGTAGCACTTGTAATAAGATATCTCCGAGTTCTTCAATCATATGCCAATCATCTTCATTATCTATTGCTTCAAACAATTCAAATGTTTCTTCTAATAAATAACGTTTAAGTGATTCATGCGTTTGCACACGATCCCATGGACAGCCTTTTTCATCATCCACTAGATGGTCAATAATATAAACTGCAAAATCAAAATCAGTATACATATCTTCATCACGCGTTATTTTAGGCACAAATACACTTGTTAGATTGTTAAACATATCCTCATTATGATCTAACTCAAATAACGGTACTTCTAATACTTTAGCGCCTTGACTATTAGCGCCCGTAACTATCTTCACTTTAAAATCGTCTGGATAACGTTCCATTAATGTGAGTTTAACATCTGCTGCAATCATCGCACTATATACTTGTGTAATGAGAGTATGTGTTCGAATATTTAATGTGTTTTCTTTCAAAATAGTACCATCTAATAATGTAAATCCATCATTAGGATCTTCATCGATTGCAACAAATATATCATCTATAAAACTTTTCCCACCTAAAATCTTTACTTGTATATCATCATTATTTTTATTGTAATCAAGTAATTTAGCAGTAGTCGTTTCAGCTACACGTGGATGTCCAGGCACTACGTAAACAGTATCTTGTATACGCGTTTCTTCTATTAAAATTTCAACAATATGTTGATACACTGCTTCAAATTGATCATACTTTTCGTACACGTCATCAAAGCTTTTAAATTCAATGTCACTTTTTAAATCTTTAATAACAGGATGTTCGAGTGTCCTTGCATATACACTCTGTTGCTGTTTTAAAAAGCGATAGACACCTAAAGGTAAATCATCCATACTATGATTGCCTATCCCAACAATGGTAAGGGTATGCGTCATATCTATCTTCCTTTCTTTATGCGATACAGTTTATCGCCGAATGGTAAGTGTTTTAATTCTTTATATCCTAAAATATTCATATACATAACAAGTAATAGGAATATGAGACCCCCTATTCCTACTATAATTAACAACTCAATTAGACTGCCTAAACGGCCTACAGGAGGTAATAGCATTCGCAACCCCTGTATGACTACTGACATTATAATGAGCGCACTCATCAATTTAACAATAAACGCGCGCATGCGATTAAAACGATAATATTTAACGACCTCATAATGTAAAATAGTAACAAATATTATTAGCGAAAGCACTGTGCTTATACTTGCGCCTAAAATTCCCATAAAGTAAATGAAAATCACATTAAAGATAATCTTAAATAGTAGTCCTGACATCACACCAATAAAAATAGATCGAATTTGATTCATCACTTGTAAAAGTGCGATGTCCATCATGATAAGCGATACACCAATTACAGTAAGCGTATAAATACTAAGCGTGAAGCTTAATTGGTCTGTTTTGAAAAATACATGGTTCATCATCGGTAGTATATTAATAAGACCTATACCTGCTGCTACACTAATGAGTAGTGTAATTTTTAAAGATGCATTTGTATAACGATTCATAAGAACTTGATTATGATCAGAAATGGCATCTGTAAGTAATGGAATTAGGACAAAGCTAAATGTAGTAGTCACTATTAAACCTATTTGAATAAATGAAGCGCCTCTATCATAGATTCCTTTTTGCATAATAGCTTCTCTAAATCCTAAACCATATGTTTGTAGCATATGAACGACTGTAAAACTATCTATAAATTGCCATAAAATAACTAATAATTGACTTAATGCAAATACGAGGGTCGCAAGTATTAGCTGTTTCCAAGGAATAGGATATGAATGCTGGTTTAATTGTAATCGAAAAGGTCTTGTTGCTAATAAATATAGACTAGAACCTAAAAAGCCAAGAGCTGAAGCTAATATTGCAAGTGCTCCAGCTTGATAAATGGTCCACTCTTTAAACATAAACATTAAAATAGCTATGATAATAACACATACACGAATACATTGTTCTATTACTTGTGAAATAGCTGGGATATTCATTTGTTGTCTACTTTGATAAAAGCCTCTAATCACACCCAGAATTCCTATAAACAAATAGCTAAGACTTGCCATTTTTAACATTGGTGCTAAATGAGCATCTCCCATTAATAGTGCTAATGGATGAGATAATACTAAAATCACACTAAAAATAATAAGACCTATCATTTGAAATCTTAGAAGTGTTTTTGAAAATACTTCAGTTCCACTGTGACTTCCAAATACTTGAGTGACAGCACTAGGAATTGCATTCATTGATAGTATCATACCTAGCGCTACAATAGGATAAATTTGTTGATAAGCATATAATCCAGAGTCACCTAAAATATTTTGATATGGAACTCGATAAATTGCACTTAATACTTTAACAATGACTAAAGCAAGCGTTAAAATCACTACGCCATTAAATGCTGAATGTTGTCGTGAATTCTTAGAAGAAGAGGAAACTTCAGATGACGATTTATAATTCGTACTCAAGTTCCATACTTCCTTCAAGACATTTTACTAAGAATTTTAAGTTGTCTAACCACTGTTTGGATTTTGTTAGAGTAATATGCATTTTACCTTCTTTAACACCCAACTTCATTGTTCGTCCTAAAGGTTGGGTTTGTTTAAATAATTCTTCACCATTTATCTGTTCTGTACCTTTAGTTGAAAGGAATACTTCAATTTGTTTTCCTTTATCTTTAATCAATGTCACGCCTGCATGTAAAGCGTGTATTTTAATCTCTACCATTTCTAATAAACGTTCTACTTCTACAGGATAATCATTGAAGCGATCAAGTAATTCATCTTTCACATCAAAAAGCTGTTCTTCATTTTCAACTTTACGCAATTTCTTATAAATTTCTATTTTAGCTTGTTCATTTTGAATATACTCTGCTGGTAAATAAGCGTCTAAGTGTAATTCCATTTCAACATCTGGTGCATCAGGCGCTTCTTCTGTAATACCACGTTTTTCGTTTACCGCTTCTTCTAACATTTGAGAATACAAATCAAAACCTACTGAATCAATGAATCCATGTTGTTGCTTACCTAATAAATTACCAGCTCCACGTATATTTAAATCACGCATGGCAATTTTAAATCCTGAACCTAATTCAGTGAATTCTTTAATCGCTTGTAAACGTTCTTCAGCTGTTTCTGTTAATACTTTATTAGCAGAATGTAAGAAGTAAGCATATCCAATACGACTTGAACGTCCTACTCTACCACGTAATTGATAAAGTTGACTTAAACCAAAACGATCCGCTTCTTCTATGATTAATGTGTTCGCATTAGGAACATCGACACCTGTTTCTATAATGGTTGTTGTAACTAAAATGTCGTACTCTCCATTAATAAAACTCAACATGGTTTCTTCCAAATCTCGCTCTGTCATCTGTCCATGAGCAACAGCAATATTTGCTTCTGGCATCAACATTTGTAACTGTTCACGCTTTTCATAAATAGACTGTACTTTATTGTAAAGGTAGAACACTTGTCCATCGCGAGAAAGTTCACGTTCTAAAGCCTCTTTAATAAAATTACTATTTTGCTCTAATACATAGGTTTGTACAGGGAAGCGGTTTTCTGGGGGCGTTTCGATGACAGATAAGTCACGTACGCCAAGCATGCTCATATGCAATGTTCTTGGAATTGGCGTAGCTGTAAGTGTCAATACATCTACATTTGTTTTCAATGTTTTAATACGTTCTTTATGACGTACGCCAAAACGTTGTTCTTCATCGACAATAAGTAATCCCAAATCTTTATATTGAATGTCTTTACTCAATAGTTTATGTGTTCCAACAACGATATCAACGTATCCAGATTTCAGACCTTCTTTAGTCTCTCTAACTTCTTTAGCAGTACGGAATCGACTAATCAACTGAATTTCTACTGGAAAATCTTGCATCCGTTCAATTAATGTTTCGTAGTGTTGTTGCGCTAGAATCGTTGTAGGCACTAAAAAGGCAACTTGCTTGCCTTCCATGACAGCTTTAAAGGCCGCGCGTACAGCAACTTCAGTTTTTCCGTAACCCACATCTCCACATAACAAGCGATCCATTGGACGTTCTTTTTCCATATCTTCTTTAATTTCCTCAATAGATTTAGCTTGATCTGGTGTAAGTTCATATGGGAAATCCATTTCGAAATCATGTTGCTCAGCCGTATCTTCACCATATTGATAACCTACTGACATTTCTCGTTCTTTGTATAGTGCAATAAGTTCATCTGCGATATCTTCAACACTTTGTTGTACTTTGGCTTTCGTTTTTTTCCATTCTGAGCCGCCTAGTTTATTTAATTTAGGCGATTTATCTTCTGAAGCAACATATTTTTGTACTTGATCCATTTGATCAACAGGTACAAAAAGTTGATCAGTTCCTTTATATTGTAATTTAATATAATCTCTATGGACGTCTCCAACTTCTAGTGTTTCAACACCTAAATAACGTCCTACACCATGGTGCACATGGACAACATAATCTCCAACATTTAAATCTTGATAAGATTTAATTTTTTCAGCATTAGAAATTGTTTTAGTCCGTTTTCGTTGTTTTTTCTGTTTTGTTTTAAATAATTCTCGTTCCGTAATTACAACAAGTTGCATATAAGGTAGTTCGAAACCTTCTGATAGGCTACCTTCTGTTACAATTGCTTGTCCACTTTCAATCTCTGAGTGAATATTTGTAACAGTAGGAATATGCATTTCATTAAGCATCGATTGAATACGCTCAACTTTCGTTTCAGTTTCTACAAGTACTACAATAGTGTAATTATTGCTTACATAACGTTGAAATTCTGAACGCATAATGTCATATTGTCCATAAAATTGTTGCACTGGCTTACATGAAAATTTAATAATATGTTGCAACTTCACTGGCATAGAGGATGTGAATAATGTGAAATATGTAACTGGATAATGATTGATTAACGTTTCAAACCCATCATATTCCATAAATGACTGTCCAATAAACCCGTTACCACTTTCAATTAAATTCTGGATAAAATCATCTACTTCAGTAGTCAATGTCTTTTCAGTTTCTTTAATACGATTATATTCATCAACTACTACAATGGCATCTTTTTGGAAATAATCGATTAGTGTAGAAGGTGTGTCATACATAAAAGCAACTAGACGGCGAAGTAATTGATGATCAAAGAAAGTGGATTCAAATAATTTAAAACTTTCATATGTTTCTTTCAAATCATTTCGTACAGATTTATCAATTTTAGGACGTGTTTGTTCATATGCTTTTTGTAATTCTGTTTGAAGATGATTAATCACATCTTCTGTAATAATATAATCACTCGCTGTAGTGATATCTACCTTTTCAACATTATCATTTGAACGTTGTGTTTCTACATCAAAGTCTCGAATCGAGTCGACTTCAGTGTCAAACAATTCAATTCTAACTGGTTGACCGATAAGGGGGTAAATATCAATGATGCCGCCTCGTAGAGAAAACTCACCAATGTGAGAAACGACACTCTCACGTCGATATCCCATGTTTACTAGTTTATTTAAAAATTCATCCACATCGATATCATCGCCAACTTCTAAAGTCATTTGATGATGTTTCCACAATTCTACTGGAGTTAACCATTTTTTCAAACCATTTAAAGGAACGATAAATAACCCTTTCTTATCATGAGATAATGCCGTTAAAGTTCTAACACGTTCACTCATAAGTTGTGGGCTTTGAGTTGAAAATTCTTCTGTCATAATATCTTGGACTGGATATTTATAAACTTCAGAATGATCAATGTATTGCAATATATCAGTTTCTAATTTATCTGCTTGATATAAATTATTTGTGATTAATAGCATTTGCTTATCATCATTCAAGTATTTTTCAGCAATAATGGTTGCTTTGGCTGAGGGAGATAAACCTGTAACTAAAATATTTTGGTTGCCAAAGACTTCGTCAAGTTCCTGGAATCGTTTGTCATTTTGAATATAATCAGAAATAATCGTTCTCAATTGACTTCTCCATTATATTCATTCATAACATGATCGAAACGAGACGTCTCAATAAATGCTTCCACTGCTTGTGCAACATGTTCAATTACTTTTTCCATTGTCATCATTTCTTCATTAGAAAATTTTTGTAATACATAATCTGGAACTGACATACCATTCGTTGGTCTCCCTACTCCAATACGAATACGCTTAAATTGATCTGTACCTAAATGTTTAATAATCGATTTCATTCCATTATGTCCACCTGCACTTCCTTTTTGACGTAGACGAATATGCCCTTGAGATAAATCCATATCATCGTATAAAACGATTAAATCTTCAACTTCTACATTATAGTAATCCATTAAAGGTCCTACAGCTTCTCCTGATAAATTCATCATAGTCATTGGCTCGATAAATAGCACTTTATCCCCATTTAAACGTTCAATAGTATAAGCGCCTTTGAATTTTTGTTTATCTAATGTAAATTGATTTTTATCTAAAATATAGTCAATCACTTCAAAGCCAATATTGTGTCTTGTTAGTTCAAAACGTTTACCTATATTACCAAGACCCACAATACATTTCATACGTTGCAACCTCCATTGTGTTCATCTTTTTGATTGATTTGAACATTTAATTTAATATGTGTCGATTACTCCTTATTTTATAATATTACTCAATATAATACAAAAAGAGAGTAGGAAAGAAATTCAATGATTTCGTAACCCACTCTTTTATAAGTTATCAAACTTCAACTTTTATTTTAACATTCATTTTTTAAATGTCCGATATACATAAGAAAAAGCCTTCTACATATGAAAATGTATCAGGCTCTTTCTATCAATTTAATTAAAGACATTCTCACTTAAAGTGATACATAGTCATCAACGAATTATTCTTCGTCTTTACTTTCTTCGTCTTCTTTGTCTTCACCAGCTACTTCAGGTTCTTCAGTTGCTGATTCACCTTCCATTGCTTCAATTTCTTCTTCAGAAGGTTCATCAGTTGGAGGAACTACTGTAACAACAGATTCTTCTGGATCGTTTTCAATTGTGAAATCACCAGACACTTTAATATCCGCAACTGAATAGCTATCATTTATTTGTAAATCAGTGATATCTACTTCAATTGATTCTGGGATATTTTCTGGAGTTGCTGTAATTTGTAAATCAAATAATGGTTGTTCAACTACGCCGCCTTCTTTAGCGCCAACTGCTTCACCAACTAATTGAACTGGTACATCAACAGTACGTTCTTCAGTCATGTTAATAGCTAAGAAGTCGATATGAGTAATTTGGTTTTTAAGTGGATCAAATTGATAATCTGATACCATAACTTTAATTGTTTTAGAACCAACGCCTAAATCAATAACACCGTTACGTCCAACTTCACGGATGACTTTGATGAATTCAACTTCATCTACTTTAACTGAAGTGTTTTTAGTACCATAACCATAAACAACAGCAGGTACTTTACCTGTATTACGTAATTTTTTAAGGTCAGAACGAGTTTGTTTACCTTGACGAATGATTGACTTTAATGAAGCCATTCGTATTTCCACCTTTCATTTTCAAGTTGAAACAATAATAATATATTGTCTTAACTTCTCCTCACTTGCCCATCAATTTAAACATTGCTTGCAAGTGTTTATTTATTCGTTAAATCACGAACGAATAAATTATACATGGTTAAAAATAATAAGTCAAATTCATTTGTAAATTTTAGTCAAATAATACACTTACTGACTCACGTTCATATACACGAACAATAGCTTGTGCTATTAAACCAGCTACAGATAATTCTTTGATGTTTGATGGTTTTTGACTATCATCAAGTAAGATTGAATTTGTAACAATAAGTTCTTTAATCGCTGAATTTTCAATACGTTCTTTTGCAGGACCTGAAAGTACAGGATGTGTACAACAAGCATATACATCTTTCGCACCTTTATCTTTTAATGCTTGAGCAGCTAAAGTAATTGTTCCTGCCGTATCAATAATGTCATCGATAATAATAGCTGTACGTCCTTCAATTTCACCAACGATGTTCATCACTTCTGCCACATTTGGTTTAGGACGACGTTTATCAATAATAGCAATCGGAGTTTTTAAAATGTCTGCTAATTTACGTGCGCGTGTTACCCCGCCATGATCAGGAGATACAACAACACATTCTTCTGGGTTGATGTTAGGATCATTTTCAAAATATTGTCCAATAATCGGTACGCCCATTAAGTGATCGATTGGAATATCGAAGAAACCTTGAATTTGTGGTGCATGTAAGTCTAAAGCAATCATACGATTTGCACCAGCAGTTTCAATTAAATTTGCTACTAATTTTGCAGTAATTGGTTCACGACTACGTGCTTTTCTATCTTGGCGCGCATAACCATAATAAGGAACAACAATATTAATATTTGCTGCAGAGGCACGTTTACATGCGTCAATCATAATTAATAATTCCATTAAATGTAAGTTAACTGGATAAGATGTCGGTTGAATGATAAATACATCACAACCACGAATACTTTCTTCAATATTAATTTGAATTTCACCGTCACTGAAGCGTTTAACAGAACATTTCCCTAATTCGATTCCTACACGATCAGCAACCTCTTGTGCTAATGGTTCATTTCCCTTTAAAGAAAAAATCTTTAAAGACGAATTTTTGTACTCATTATTTAACATTTATAGTCCTCCAATTTTTTACTTAGACAATACTATTATATAAAAATTATAGCATTTTTACTATATTCCACTAAAAACTGACCAATAATATGTTTATTACGTATCATTCAACTTAGCATAATAGTAATACATTCAAAATTTTATATTTATATATTCATTTATTCCCTTTAACAGAAAAATGACACAGTCTTTTTGTTCTTATATTAATCTTTATTTTTTATTGTAACCTTCTTTGGTTACTTGACGTGCACGTGCTAATGCTAAGCTTTCTTTAGGTATGTCATCTGTAATTGTCGATCCTGCTGCAATTAAAGCGCCATCTCCTACTGTTACAGGAGCAATCAAATTCGTGTTACAACCAATGAAAGCATCTTTTCCAATGACTGTTTTAAATTTATTGACTCCATCATAATTAACAGTGATTGAACCACAACCAATATTTGTCCGTTCACCAACTTCCGCATCGCCAATATAACTTAAGTGTGATACTTTTGCACCATCTTTTAATTCTGCTTTCTTAACTTCTACAAAGTTACCTACTTTAACTTCAGTACCTAGATTTGAACCAGGTCTTAATTGAGCAAACGGACCAACTTTTGTCTTATTTCCTACACTAGAATCATTGATGACTGATTGTATAATATTAACTTTGTTGCCAATACGACTGTTGTTAATTTCTGAATATTGGCCAACGTGTGTATCTTCACCGATGAATGTTTTTCCATTGATACGTACGCCTGGTTCAATAACAGTATCCATACCTATCTCTACATCTGAACCTATAAATGTAGTATTGGGATCAATGATTGTAACACCATTTCTCATATGATGATGATTAATACGGTGTTGCAACGCTTTTTCAGCATGACTTAACATGATTCGATCATTTACACCCATAATTTCATCAAAGTCATCAGTATGATACACTTCTGCTTTGCCATTATCTTCTAAAATTAAAGTAACGACGTCGGGTAAATAATATTCACCCTGTGCATTATCATTTTTAACTTGTTTAAGTTTTTCGAATAACGTTTTATTATCAAATGCAAATATACCTGAGCTGATTTCATTGATGTCTTTTTGAGCATTTGTTGCATCTTTTTCTTCTACAATACGATTAAGGTGATGATTTTGATCACGTACGATTCGCCCATACCCGAAAGGCGTCTGAGCTGTAGCCGATAAAACAGTGACTTGTGCTTGTGTTTCTTCATGGTGTGCAATTAAACGTTGTAAAGTTTCTGAAGTAATAAGTGGTGTATCTCCACATACCACTAATGTTGTACCTTCTTGAGTATGTAAATGTTCTTCTGCCATTTTAACAGCATGTGCAGTTCCTAATTGTTCATTTTGATAACTATATAATGACTGATTACCTAATGTATCTTTTACTTGTTCTGCTCCGTGACCTACAATAGTGACGATTTGATTTACGCCCGCTTTTTTAACATTTGTCAGTACATGTTCAACCATTGGTTTACCAGCAACCTCATGTAACACTTTATATTTCTTTGATTTCATTCGTGTTCCTTTTCCAGCTGCTAATATGATTGCATTTCTTTGCATGAATAATAATCCTCCAATAAAATTTGCATTTCACAAGTAATTATAATTTAACTTAACTTATAGTTTCAAGATTTAACAAATTTTGTAAACAGAGTTTAATTATTTGCATCATGCATCTAATTTTTAAAAAATATCGATAAAACAATAAAAATGGACACGAAACAAAATTCAAGTTTGAATTTAGAGTTTCGTGCCCACGTCATTTAGCTTACATAATTAATAAAATAAGCATTATCAAAAATATGATTTGCTTTTTGTTATTTTAAGCTTCGTCTGATTCTTCTGTTACGTCTGATGAAGCATTTTTATCTGGAATCACTTCGTCAGTTTCATCATATACTTTCATCACAGCATCCTGTATTTCTTGTCTCATTTCTGAATTGATTGGATGTGCGATATCGCGGAATTCACCATCTGGTGTACGTTTGCTTGGCATAGCAACGAAAAGACCTGAGTTGCCTTCGATTACGCGTAAATCATGAATTACAAAAGCTTCGTCTAATGTGATAGAAACGAGTGCTTTCATTCTGCCATCTGTTTGTATTTTTCTAAGTCTTACATCTGTCACTTTCATGCAGTGAGCCCCCCTAGTATATATATCTTTGTGTGGTTAGAAGCATGACAATGTGTTAATTAAGTAAATTATATTCCTTTAACTTTACCTACTAATTCAATTTCAACTTTAACGTCTTTTGGTAAGCGAGACACTTCTACGCAACTTCGCGCAGGTTGATGCTCATTAAAGTAGCTACCATAAACTTCATTAATTTGTTGAAATTCATTCATATCAGAAATAAAAATGGTTGCTTTTACAACAGAGTTTAAATCAGAACCTGCTTCTTCAAGTACAACAGATAAATTTTCTAATACTTGTTTTGTTTGTTCTTTGACATCGCTACTTACGATGTTTCCTTCAGTATCTAATGGAATTTGTCCTGATGTGAATACTAAATTATTCACGACCATTGCATGAGAATATGGTCCTAACGCTTCAGGTGCTTTATTAGTATTAATTGTTTTCATGGTGTATAACTCCTTTTAAGAAAATTTAGACAAGATATTACCAGGTTCAACTTTAAATTCTTGATTATATTCGTCAACATCTGATAATTTGACTAAAGAAGTATAATCCTCAATCAATCTTTGTTTTACTTCTTTTGATTCTACTAGTACAGATACCCCTTTCACCTCTGCTTTAAACTCATTCATAAGATTCATTACACCATTTATTGAACCGCCTGCTCTCATAAAGTCATCTACAACTAACACATTTGAGTTTTCGGCTAATGTGCGTTTCGATAAGACCATCGTTTCAATTTTTCTTGATGAGCCTGAAACATAGTTAATGGAAACCGTAGAACCTTCAGTAACTTTATTGTCTTTTCTAATAACTACTACAGGTAAATTTAATACGTTTGCTACTGCATTGGCAAGTGATATCCCTTTCGTTGCGATCGTCACTACTGCATCTAGTTTCTCATCCATGTAAATACTAGCAATGAGTTTCCCTACTTTATTAAGTAATGATGGGTTCCCAACTAAATCCGATAAAAATAAATATCCACCTGGTAATAAGCGCTCTTTTTCTTGTAGCATCGTAATGATCTCTTCTATAATTTCGATTGCTTCTTCTTTGCTCATCATTGGTTTATAAGTTACACCGCCGCTTGCGCCAGCTGTTGTAATTACAGTTCCTAATTTTTCTTTTTGGAACGTATTTTTGATGATTTGAACGTCTTCACTAATCGATGACTTTGCTTGTTTAAATTTTTTCACGAAAAAAGTTAATGGAATTAACTGATTTGGATGGTTCATTAAATATTGTGTCATAAAGACAATACGTTCACTTCTTTTATACCTCATAAGTTCCAGCCTTTCTATCCTAATAATCTTACTAAATACACTTCGTTACAACAGCCATTTACAGCATTATATACTTTCTTTGCTTGGCTCTCCTTTTGAGCGAATGCATATACAGTAGGTCCACTCCCACTCATTAGTGCTCCATCAGCACCACAACGCAACATATTATTTTTAATTTTTTTAATTTCTGGATACATGGACATAGAAACGGTTTCTAAACGATTAGATAAACTCTTACACAATTTCATATAATCCCCCTGTCTAATCGCTTCTTCACACATTTCTGTATGTACATCATAATCATCTTTCAAATTAAGTTCTTTAAAAATATCTGGAGAAGATATTCCAAGATTAGGTTTTGCTAATACCACCCATGCAGAAGGAGGCTTGTCTAGAAATTTAATTTTTTCGCCTCTTCCTTCACATATAGCAGTTTTATTATAGATGCAAAATGGAACATCTGTCCCAATTTGAAGGCCTAATTGGCTTAGTGTTTCTAAAGATGCGTCTAATTCATATAAACGATTAATTCCTCGCATCGTAGCAGCAGCATCAGCTGATCCCCCAGCTAATCCAGCAGAAACCGGAATATCTTTATCAATCGAAATCGTGACGCCTTGTTTAAGTTGATATGTTTCCATCATCAGTTTAGCTGCTTGGTAGGCGAGATTTTTATGATCATTAGTAACATAGTTATGTTCTATATCTACAACAATTTTATTATCATTTCTTTTCTGAAAAGACAATCTATCATTCAGATCTACTGTTGTCATTATCATAGCAATTTCATGGTAACCATCATTTCTTTTGAAAAGTGTATCGAGCGTCAAATTAATTTTGGCTGGTGCCGTTTCATATATCATTTTTCCGCCCTCTCTTCATCAATAGTATTAAAATGATTTTAACATAAAGACTTAAAATATTTGATAGTTACATTATAAATTATAATTAAAAGTTAATAAATCAGGAGATAAATGATCTTAATTTCAACTGCAAATCTTGATTTATTTAAATTATTATTTTATTAAAAGGGATTAAGAACTAAAAAGAGTGTTGAACTTAAACAGCCCAACACCCAATATGTTTTTAATGATAGAGTTTGTAGTACACTAAACAACTCTATATTTATATGTTCGAATTTAGTGTGCAACTACTTCTTGATGATTATCTTCTTCAAATGAAACTTGTACGTTCTCTGTAAGAACATCCGTATATGTATACGACACTCTTTCAAAATTATGCTTATCTTGATCTAATTCAACAATAAATACTGAAGGATATGTCTCTTTTAACACTCCACAACGTTCGATTGTTTTTTTTCGACCACCGTTGGCTTTAAGTACAATACGATTTCCTAAATGACAATCAATAGAATTTTTGATGTCCAAAATTGATTTTGGCATATTGCTCCACCTCGCTACAGATTACATAATATCACATTTCGAAGTAATATGTCAAATAAAATTTAAATTTTATCAAGGTAATGACACTTTGTCAATAATTTAATTTTCTAATTCTGGGAAATTTTTCTTTTCTTCATATAATCGTGCAAAATCTTGTATAGAAAGGGTTTCTCCACGACGTTTAGGATCAATATTTGCATTTTCTAACCATTGATGAATTTGTGATTTATATTTTTTACCATCTTTAAAGAAATTCTGATAGTTATTATTAATCGTTTTACGTCTTTGAGCAAAAGCAGCTTTTGCAAGTTTAAAGAAAGCTTGTTCATCATCTACTGAAACAAGAGGCTTCTCTCTTTGCATCAATTTTACAACAATCGAGTCAACATTTGGTGGCGGCATAAACACTGATTTAGGGACAGTGAGTACTTTACTCGTTTCTGTATAGTATTGAGTCACAATAGATAAAGAACCATATGCTTTTGTACCTACTTCTGCATTTAAACGCTCTCCAACTTCTTTTTGCATCATCACTACATAACCATCAATGGGGATATCTTGTTGCATTAAATTAAGTAAAATCGGAGTCGTAATATAGTAGGGTAAATTCGCTACTACCATAATTTTATCGCAGTCATTTAAATACATGTTCACAGCGGTAGCTATATCAGCTTTTAATATATCTTCATTTATAATTGTTACATTGTCATAGGGATGAAGTGTTTCTTTTAAAACTGGAATTAAACGTTGATCGATTTCAAATGACAACACTTTTTTAGCACTTTTAGCGAGTTGCTCTGTTAATGATCCCATACCAGGACCCACTTCAATTATGCCTGTCGACTTATCAATATGACTTGCATCAATAATTTTATGAATAATATTAACATCTACTAAGAAATTTTGACCTAAGCTTTTCTTAAAATTAAAGTCAAATTGATTTAATAGTTCTTTTGTTCTAGAAGGTGTAGCTATATCTTTTCTATCCATCTTTACTTATTCTCCTTATCCATTGATAATGCACGTCGTACGTCTTCTTCAGTATAACCAAAAGCATTTAATTTTTTTAGTAATTGTTTGCCATTAGAATGTCCAATATGCAATTTACGTCCAAGTATTTCTCTCTTACGTCTCGCATCTTTACCAATAATTAAACCTAAATCAATTAATACACTTTTATCTATCGACTCTTCTCCTTCTTCAAAAGGAGAACTCACATGCATTAAGGCTGTCTTTATATCGTCAGGATGTGTATGTTCTATCCCAATTTTTCCACGCTTATTTTTCGCTTTTTCACGATCGACATAGGCATGTTTAACTCCCGGTACGTGTTCAGTAATAATATTTCTAATTCTATCACCTGGAAAGTCAGGATCAGTTAATACAATCACGCCTCTTGTTTCTTGAGCATTCTGAATCACTGCCAACGTTTCTCTATTAATGGCACTTCCATTTGTTTCAATCGTATCACATTCCACAGCTGTCTTAACTCGTTCTGTGTCATCTCTGCCTTCGACAACGATAAATTCATTTATTCTCATATTCATTTACCATTACCTTTCACTTAATCTCATTTCTATTATAACGGTTATACTATAAAAAAAATGAGAAAGATGCACATATTATCGTCATTCACTATTAGATAGCATTACGATAGATGATGTTTTACATCTTTCTCATACTGAGGATTATTAATTTAAATTAAATAATCTTTCTGCATTTTCTGTAGTTTGACGGCATACCTCTTCGTATGTCATATCACGTAAATCTGCAATTTGTTGTGCAACAAGCGTGACACGTTCAGGTTCATTACGTTTTCCTCTATAAGGATGTGGAGATAAATAAGGTGCATCTGTTTCAACTAATAAACGATCCATTGGAACATGTTTAGCGACCTCTTTAGGCTGTTTTGCATTTTTGAATGTGACTGGTCCGCCTAATGAAACATAGAAATTAAGTTTATTAATAACGACATCTGCAATTTCAGGTGATGCACTAAAACTATGCATAATACCTCCAACTTCTTCTGCATGTTCTTCCATTAAAATATCTACACAATCTTGAGTTGCTTCACGATTATGAATGACAATAGGTAACTTAACACGTTTAGCTAAAGCAATTTGCTTTCTAAACACTTCTTTTTGAACATCAGCTGGAGATTTATCCCAATGATAATCTAATCCCATTTCTCCAATACCGATAATTTTAGGATGCTGAGCTAATGATTCAATCCATTCTAAACGCTCTTCAGTAAAATCTATTGCATCTACAGGATGCCAACCGATAATACCATAAATAAAATCATATTCATCAATAAGTTCCATAGTACGTTCAATTGTCTTAGTATCAAATCCTACGACAAACATACGGTCAACGCCCGCTTCTCTTGCACGAGATATCACTTCACTTAAATCTTCATCATATTGTTCGTCATTTAAATGAACATGTGTATCTATTAACATTTTATCTCTCCTAACGGCTATATTTATTTTATAATTGCACCATTTGGAATTGCACTCGGTAAGCTTACTAACGTTAATACTTTATCTTTTTCAGCTGATAATATCATACCTTCAGATTTGTGCCCCATTAATTTTGCTGGCTTTAGGTTAGTTACAACAGCTACTTTTTTGCCAATAATATCTTCTGAACGATAGAATTTCGCAATACCTGAAACAATCTGACGTTGTTCTGCTCCTAAATCAACTTGTATTTTTAATAATTTATCTGATTTCGGTACATTTTCTGCATCAATAACAGTTGCAGCTTTAATTTCAACTTTATCAAAATCTTTAATATCAATTTGCGATTTACTTGGTACTTCTTCTTTATCATCTTCACTAGATTTAGGTGGTTGCATTGATTCTTTAATAAATGCAATTTCATCCTCTGAATCTAATCTTGGGAAGATTGGAGAAGGTTTTTCAGTAACCATAATTGGTTCTTGTAATGCACCATAATGCTCTAAACTTGATAATTCGTATAAATCTGAATTATTAATATTCAATTGTTTAAAAATTTCTTTAGGCGCATGTGTTAAGAATGGACGCAATAATACAGTTGCAAAACGAATATTTTCAACTAAGTGTGCCATTACATTTCCTAACATATCTTTTTGACTTTCATCTTTAGCTAAAACCCATGGAGTGGTTTCATCGATGTATTTATTTGTTCGACTTATTAACTTCCAAACTGTAGATAATGCTACTGAGAATTGGAAACTTTCCATATTGTCATGGAAATTCTTCACAGTTTCAAGTGCTAATGCTTCCATATCTTCATCCAATTCATGTTTTGGTCCTTGGTATGCAGGGAGCTCTCCTTGGAAATATTTATTAATCATAGAAATCGTACGGTTAACTAAGTTACCTAAATCATTTGCTAAGTCGAAATTAGTACGTTCAACAAATGCCTCCGGAGTAAATACTCCGTCAGATCCGAATGGTAATTCACGCATTAAGTAATAGCGTGTAGCATCTAAGCCATAACGATCAATGAGAACATTAGGATCTACTACATTACCTTTAGATTTACTCATTTTTCCATCTTTCATTAAAATCCATCCGTGCGCGAATACTTTTTTCGGTAAAGGTAAATCAAGAGCCATAAGTAAGATAGGCCAAATAATAGAATGGAAACGAACAATTTCTTTTGCCATTAAGTGTACATCTGCTGGCCAATATTTTTGGAATAATGAATCATCATCTGATAAATATCCAAGAGAAGAAATATAGTTTACTAAAGCATCAATCCATACATAAACTACATGTTTAGGGTTAGATGGAACTCTTACCCCCCAATCAAATGACGTACGTGAAACTGCTAAGTCTTCTAATCCTGGTTTAATAAAGTTATTAATCATTTCATTTTTTCTAGATGGAGGTTGAATAAAATCAGGATTCGCATCGTAAAATTCTAATAAACGATCTGTATATTTATTAATATTAAAGAAATAACTTTCTTCTTTAACTAATTCAACTTCATGTCCAGAATCTGGACTTTTACCGCCTGCGATTTTACCATTTTCGTAAACAGGGTCTACAAGTTGAGATTCAGTATAATACGTTTCATCAGGAACAGAATACCATCCCTCATATTCACCAAGATAAATATCACCTTGTTTTAATAAACGTTCAAATACTTTTTCTACCACTTGTTTATGACGTTCTTCTGTAGTTCTAATAAAATCATCATTTGAGATTTCCAATTTAGCCCATAAGCGTTTGATTCCAGCAATCATTTCATCTAAATACTCTAATTCTGTTTTTCCTGCTTTTTGCGCTTTTTCTTGGATTTTCTGACCATGTTCGTCTGTACCTGTAAGGTAACGAACATCATATCCTTGCATGCGTTTATATCGTGCAATTACATCACCAGCAACTGTAGAATATGCGTGACCAATATGCAGATTACCACTAGGATAATAAATAGGGGTTGTAATATAAAATGTTTCTTTCGCCATCAGTAGTCCTCCCTTTCGTTCATGTCTTAATGACTAGTTCACTTTAAATTTTATCTAAATTTTTAATTATTTTCTAATGAATGTTTAATATAACGTTTGTCATAAAACAGCTATCTTATTCATTATAACCCATATAGAATATACATTATCGTATCTTATTAACATTACCATAAATTAATATTTTATGGTATTTTTCTATCACTATGATACAAGATTTTATCAATTTTACGATTTAATATTATGATAAATATCATAAATCTCACTTGTTTTCATCTGTCGTTCTTCTGCTACTACTTTTATTGCTTTCTTAGGTTTTAAATTTTGAGTCTCAATATAATGATTAACATGATCTATAATCGTTACATCTTCAAACCATTGTTTTGTTTCTTGAGCTTTGGCACCCTCAATTAAAATCACAAATTCTCCCTTTTGTGGAATCTCTTGATTTTCAATCGCTTCTAATAATTGTGATACTTCAAGCATAACAATTTGTTCAAATTTTTTAGTAAGTTCACGACCTACTGCTACACGTCTTTTTGAATCTACTTTAATAATCGCTTTTAGGGTATCAATCACTCTAAATGGAGACTCATAGATAATTAAAGTACTATCTTGATACATTCGTTGAGATAAAATATTCACTTTTTCCTTTTCTTTTCGTGGCAAGAAGCCTAAAAAAGTATATGTAAATGAAGGTAAACCACTTGCCATTAGTGCAGTTAATCCTGCATTAGGTCCTGGAATGGTTTCTACAGCAATGTTATGTTTATGTGCTTCAACAACAAGTTCATATCCTGGATCGCTAATTAACGGCAACCCTGCATCTGATACAAGCGCAATATTATTTTCTTCTTTAAGTAATTGAATTAAATAATCTGTCTGCTGTTCTTTATTATGTTCATGATATGATTTTAATAGAGTGGTAATATCATAGTGGTTACATAACTTTTTAGTTACTCTCGTATCTTCACATGCAATGATATCTACTTGCTTTAATGTTTCAATTGCTCGAAATGTAATGTCACCTAAATTACCTATAGGTGTCCCTACTAAGTATAAAGTTGCCATATTATCCCTCCTCAATCAATTTTAATTTTCTTTGTCTTGTAAATGTCTTAATTTCATATTCTCTGCGTAAAGCTTCTGATTTTGTCTCGTACATTTCTTGATATACTAACACTACCGGACGTCTTGTTTTTGTATATTTAGCACCTTTCCCAACATTGTGTTTATTGATACGTACCTCAATATTATTCGTATACCCGGTGTATAAACTGTTATCACTGCAACGTACGATATATACAAAGTGATTACCCATAATAAACCTCTTTCATTTGCTCACTATATTCGCCATTTTCATTATAAATATAAAATGGTGGTGCAATCTCTAGACCTTGATTACCATTTTTTCTTCCTTCAACAATAATAGTGACTGCTGATTTACCATGCTTACTATAAATAAATACAATACGTTTAGGTTCAATATTAGCTTGTCTCATTTCAGTTAATACATCCATAAGTCGTTCAGCACGATGAACCATAACTAGACGTCCACCCTGTTTTAATAAATGTCGTGCTGCAAACATGCAATCTTCTAAACTACACATAATTTCATGTCGTGCTATTTTATGTGCTTCTTTTTGGTGTTGATGAAGTTGATTCTGTTTAAAGTAAGGTGGGTTACAGGTTATTAATGTAAACTGAGAGGGTTTAAATGTTTGATACACATCTTTTAAATCCATATTATGCATAGATAAACGCTCTTCTAATTGATTATATTTAAAGCTTCGTTGAGCCATGTCTGCCAACTGTTCTTGGATTTCAATACTTTCTATTTTTTGATGACTTTTTGCAGCTAATAATAAAGCAATAACACCATTTCCGGCACACAAGTCTAGAATGCTATCATTTTTTCGTACTTTAGTAAAATGTGCTAATAAAAGTGCATCAGTAGAAAAAGAAAACACCTCATCATTTTGAATGATCTTTAAGTTCTCCTTAATTAAATCATCTAATCTTTCTTGTTCCTTCAACATATATGTTATCTCCTAAAAAAGAGATGTATCACAACACAAAATCTGAAATTTTATTGTGTTGAAATTCATCTCTCCTAAAAATTAAGATTATACCATCCGCTTATCATTCTCCGTTATGGATTTAACTATTTAAAACATTCATGCATAATAAACAATCTTCACCATAACGATGTTTACCAAATAATTCACCATTACAAATATGAAAACCTTCACTATACAAAACAGCCAAATTGTCTTTACTTGGTAAAGGTTTTTTTACATTTTTAATTGCACTTTTAAAGTCATTTTCATTTGATTTTTTATTATGTGGACTTTCACTATTGGCTTTTGTTGATTCAACATCTTGTTCACTTTTAGCCATTAGCGCTTTTAAATTATCGTTCTCTACTTGTAACGTTACATTTTCTTCTATCAATTGAATAGCTAAAGATTTAAGTTCAGTCATCTCTTGAGTTAATACATTAACGTTACTTTCTAATTTTACGATTTTTTCGAATAAATCATTGCGATTCAAAAGAAAGACACTCTCCTTAATTAAATGTAGATAATTCCTCCATTTTGTATTCTAAAGGTTGCTCTAAACCATCAATCTTCACTTGCATCGAAATATCTAATATATTTAATCCTACAACTTTTCCAGTACCTTCCGGTGTATGAATTTCATCGCCTACATCAGGTAATTGTGCACGAGCTTCTTCATAATAATCATTTTCATATTTAAGACAACACATTAAACGTCCACATGCACCAGAAATCTTAGTTGGATTTAATGATAAATTTTGATCTTTTGCCATTTTGATAGATACCGGTTGAAAATCTCCTAAAAATGTTGAACAACATAATGAACGTCCACATGGTCCAATTCCACCTAGTAGTTTTGCTTCATCACGAACGCCAATTTGTCTAAGTTCAATACGTGTTCTTAAATTTTGAGCTAATACTTTCACTAACTTTCTAAAATCGATACGATCATCAGCAGTAAAATTAAAAATGACTTTCGATTTATCTAAAGTATACTCACAATTCACTAAGCGCATATCTAAGTCTTGATCTTTCACTAACTGTTTACATAAAATTAGTGCTTGCTCTGCATCTTTTTCATTTTGTTTGTATTGTTGTATATCTTCTTCAGTTGCAATACGTAGAATATCTTTTAACGGTAATGTCACATCTTCATCATTTACACATTTTGAAGTCAACTTTACTATACCTATTTCAATGCCTCGCTTAGATTCAACTACAACCCAATCTTCACTATCTAATTTTAAATCATTCGGTGCATAATATTCCAATTTACCTGCTTTTTGAAATTGCACACCTACTACATTTGGCATTTAACTCACACCTTTAATTACGATTTGTTCAAATACGAGCATCGGATTCACATTCTGTATCAATTTTTTATGTGCTTCTATAATTTGATCATACATTAATATCATTTGATTAAGTGTTAATCGTGTTGTGTATTCCTTAATGAGTGGTTTAAGATCAGTAAAAATGAAATTATCCTCAATCCCGACTTTAGCATGCATCATATCTTCAAAAAAAGCATTGATAACAGACAAAGTAAGAAGTTGTAGTTTTCGATTTTTAGCATTTTTTAACACATCAATCACACTAATCAAGGCCATTGGTTTATTTGTTAATAATAATTCACACCAATGAACGATTACTTTTCTTAATTCAATTAAATCATACTCTTCATTAAGGTCTTTGGCTACCTCAATTTGTGTCGTATATGAACTTAACATTTCAGCAATAGCCCGATTAATACCATTATCGACAAGTTTATCGATAAAATGCGATGTGTCACTTGGTTTAAAATACATATGTTGACATCTAGAGTGAATCGTATTTAATATTTGTTCTGGTTTAGTAGAAATTAAAATTGCAATAGTATTTTCTGGAGGTTCCTCTAAAAATTTTAAGATACTATTTTCACCTTGAACAGTTAACTTTTCAAAGTCCTCTATGATATAAACTTTATATGTACCTTCAATAGGTAATTGGTTCATTTGGCGTACAAGTTGTTCAATTTGTTCTTTTTTTATAGTAGATTCTTCAGAGGATATATATGTAAAATCAGGATGATTAAAATTACGCAATTTTAATTCACATTGTTCATTTCCATTACAAAGAATAAGTTGTGCAAATTCCATCGCTACATGTTTCATTGATTGTGCATCATCACCTTCAAATAAATAGGCATGTGATAATTTATTCGAATGAAAAGCATTAGCTAATTTTTGTAATTCCTCCATATTTGCATACTCCCTATTCATCGTTCATTTTAAAATTATATCATTAAATTTTTCAGTCGCATTTATCATTCAGCAATTAATTATAATGTATATGATAAAGAGCCGATAACATAAAAATATGTTTCAGGCTCTTTGAAAATTATCTTTTAAAACTTTATTTACTTTTAAATTAAGTTTAGAATCTGTGGAATTTTTCTACTGGCATTACAAATACTGTAGCGCCTCCAACTTCAACTTCAACAGGATAAGGTATGTAAGAGTCTGCACTACCACCCATTGGCGTCATTGGTGAAACAAGTTGATCTCTATTACCACACGTATTATCAATGACGGTTAACGCTTCATCAACACGTTCATCATCTACACCACATAAGAATGTTGTATTTCCTGCTCTTAAGAATCCACCAGTTGTTGCTAGTTTAGTAGCTCTAAAATTATTTTTTACGAGTTGGTCTGAAAGTTCTTGACTATCTTGATCTTGAACGATCGCTATAATCATTTTCATTTTAATACACCTCTCTATATTATTATATCATAAGTTTTTTAAGTAACTTAAAATGATCTCATACGTATCACTTATGACGCTTTCGATGCTTTGTGTAGCATCAACTACTTTAAAACGCTCAGGATTAGTTTTAATTAATGTTTTATACCCCTCAATTACTTTTTGATGAAAAGTTAGTGTTTCTTTGTCTAATCGATTCTGACTTCTTTGATTTTTTAGTATTCGTTCTCTCCCCACTTCAGCATCAATATCAAGATAAATTGTTAAGTCTGGATAAAGTCCATTAATTGCAAATTCATTTATTTTTTTAACTTCTTCTATACCTATACCCCGTGCATACCCTTGATATGCTAAAGAACTGTCAATATATCGATCACATAAGACTACTTTATTATTTTTTAAAGCGGGTATCACTTTTTCAACCAAATGTTCTCTTCTAGATGCTGCAAATAACAATGCTTCTGTACGTATATCAATATTTTCACCATCTAGTAAGATATTACGTATTTCTTCCCCTGTAGATACTCCACCTGGTTCTCGAGTAGAAATAACATTATAATTTTCAGATAACAACTTATTAATCTGATTTAACACTGTAGTTTTCCCAGAACCTTCAGGCCCTTCAAACGTTATAAATGCAGCCATATTATTCATCCTTAACTAATATTTTATCGTTTTTAATACCTTCAACACGTACACTATGTGAAAGATAATATTGCATCAATTTTATCATATTTTTAGTCACTTTTTCTCCTTTCCAAAACACAGGAATTCCAGGAGGATAAGGCACAATATGTTGAGCTAATACTTTATCTTGTGCTTTATTAATATTTATCCAATATGCATGATTAATATATTTTGATACATAAACACTTTTCTCTAGCGGCAATAAAACCGGCTCTAGCTTTTCTTTTGCTTTTTTAGGTAATTGTATAGTTTTTATTCTATGCAGTAATGTTTCGAAAGGATATCTATCATTAAAATGCCATAATGGTAAGACAATGAGTATTTGATAATCATCAGCTAATTCAATATAAATATGATTCTTTTCAAAATAACGTTGTACTTCAACGCCCGTATGCCCATTTGCTCGAACAATAAGCTTTAATGGATCCTCGACTTCAATAACTTCAAAATGCTGTTGTCTTAACGTTTCAATAAATTGTTTTCTTTTTTCGAAAAAGAGACTACTGTCATAGGAGTTATAAAATTGATGCGCTAATTCAATGCTCGACATTACTAAATAAGATGGACTAGAAGTTTGAAAAATACCTAAATATTTAATAACTTCATCTTTCAAAGGTGCATTTTTATGAATAAATAATACTGATCCCATAGTAAGTGTAGGCAAAGTTTTGTGATACGATTGAACAACATAGTCAGCTTCCGATTCTAAAGCTGATTTAGGAAAGTGTTTCAAATTAAAATGGGCACCATGAGCCTCATCAATTAAAACAGGTATATTGTAATCGTGAAATTGTTTAACACACTGATTGATATCAAAGCATTCTCCATAATAATTTGGATAAGTAACTACAGCGAGTTTTTGATGTCGTAACATTTTAGTATCTATCAAAGGTGCTAAATACTGGTAACTTTTATCACTTCTATACATAGGCAAAATATCTGCAGATTGTTGAGTTAAATCTAAAGCATTAAAAACTGATTTATGTACATTACGGCTAATTAAATAACGACCTTTTATATGAGCAAATGCTTGTATAACTGATAAAATGCCTGCAGTTGTACCATTAACTAAATAATAAGCATCATAATTGGGATGCTTATTCACACGATTCATACTTTCTAAAATAGTATCTTCTGGATGATGTAAATCATCTAGACCCGTAATTTCAGTCATATCCATTTTCAAAGATAATGCATCTAAATAACCGATAGTCATATTTTTATGTCCTGGAACATGTAATGAGATAGCATGATGACGAATTAAATCATCAAGTTTTTGAGTGATAGGTAATTTCAATTAAGTCCTCTCCTCATATACCTTATATACCTTTAAATATCTCCTATTTTAATAGATAATTCAAAAAAATAAAAGAAACGCTAAAATTTCTGTTGCTTGATTTCTTCTCGATTCATTAGCTCCAAACACTTTCTATAAATTTCGACATAAAAAAAGAGACCTCACGGTCTCAATATCGGCTCATCGCATCCATACAATGATTTGCCTGGCAACGTCCTACTCTAGCGGAACGTCAGTCCAACTACCATCGGCGCTAAGGAGCTTAACTTCTGTGTTCGGCATGGGAACAGGTGTGACCTCCTTGCCATTGTCACCAGACAAGTGAATGATTATACATTCAAAACTAGATAGTAAGTAAAGATTTGCGTCGCAAAACTTGAAAAAATTGATTAAGTCTTCGATCGATTAGTATTCGTCAGCTCCACGTGTCACCACGCTTCCACCTCGAACCTATTAACCTCATCATCTCTGAGGGATCTTATAACCGAAGTTGGGAAATCTCATCTTGAGGGGGGCTTCATGCTTAGATGCTTTCAGCACTTATCCCGTCCATACATAGCTACCCAGCTATGCCGTTGGCACGACAACTGGTACACCAGAGGTATGTCCATCCCGGTCCTCTCGTACTAAGGACAGCTCCTCTCAAATTTCCTACGCCCACGACGGATAGGGACCGAACTGTCTCACGACGTTCTGAACCCAGCTCGCGTACCGCTTTAATGGGCGAACAGCCCAACCCTTGGGACCGACTACAGCCCCAGGATGCGATGAGCCGACATCGAGGTGCCAAACCTCCCCGTCGATGTGAACTCTTGGGGGAGATAAGCCTGTTATCCCCGGGGTAGCTTTTATCCGTTGAGCGATGGCCCTTCCATGCGGAACCACCGGATCACTAAGTCCGTCTTTCGACCCTGCTCGACTTGTAGGTCTCGCAGTCAAGCTCCCTTATGCCTTTACACTCTATGAATGATTTCCAACCATTCTGAGGGAACCTTTGAGCGCCTCCGTTACCTTTTAGGAGGCGACCGCCCCAGTCAAACTGCCCGCCTGACACTGTCTCCCACCACGATAAGTGGTGCGGGTTAGAAAGCCAACACAGCTAGGGTAGTATCCCACCAACGCCTCCACGTAAGCTAGCGCTCACGTTTCAAAGGCTCCTACCTATCCTGTACAAGCTGTGCCGAATTTCAATATCAGGCTACAGTAAAGCTCCACGGGGTCTTTCCGTCCTGTCGCGGGTAACCTGCATCTTCACAGGTACTATGATTTCACCGAGTCTCTCGTTGAGACAGTGCCCAAATCGTTACGCCTTTCGTGCGGGTCGGAACTTACCCGACAAGGAATTTCGCTACCTTAGGACCGTTATAGTTACGGCCGCCGTTTACTGGGGCTTCGATTCGTAGCTTCGCAGAAGCTAACCACTCCTCTTAACCTTCCAGCACCGGGCAGGCGTCAGCCCCTATACATCACCTTACGGTTTAGCAGAGACCTGTGTTTTTGATAAACAGTCGCTTGGGCCTATTCACTGCGGCTCTTCTGGGCTTGCACCCTAAAGAGCACCCCTTCTCCCGAAGTTACGGGGTCATTTTGCCGAGTTCCTTAACGAGAGTTCGCTCGCTCACCTTAGAATTCTCATCTTGACTACCTGTGTCGGTTTGCGGTACGGGCACCTAATCTCTATCTAGAGGCTTTTCTCGGCAGTGTGAAATCAACGACTCGAGGAAACAATTTCCTCTCCCCATCACAGCTCAATCTTAAGAGTGCCGGATTTGCCTAACACTCAATCTCACTGCTTAGACGTACAATCCAATCGTACGCTTCGCCTATCCTACTGCGTCCCCCCCTCGATTAAAACGATTATAGGTGGTACAGGAATATCAACCTGTTATCCATCGCCTACGCCTGTCGGCCTCAGCTTAGGACCCGACTAACCCAGAGCGGACGAGCCTTCCTCTGGAAACCTTAGTCAATCGGTGGACGGGATTCTCACCCGTCTTTCGCTACTCACACCGGCATTCTCACTTCTAAGCGCTCCACATGTCCTTGCGATCATGCTTCAACGCCCTTAGAACGCTCTCCTACCATTGTCCAAAGGACAATCCACAGCTTCGGTAATATGTTTAGCCCCGGTACATTTTCGGCGCAGTGTCACTCGACTAGTGAGCTATTACGCACTCTTTAAATGATGGCTGCTTCTAAGCCAACATCCTAGTTGTCTGGGCAACGCCACATCCTTTTCCACTTAACATATATTTTGGGACCTTAGCTGGTGGTCTGGGCTGTTTCCCTTTCGAACACGGACCTTATCACCCATGTTCTGACTCCCAAGTTAAATTAATTGGCATTCGGAGTTTGTCTGAATTCGGTAACCCGAGAGGGGCCCCTCGTCCAAACAGTGCTCTACCTCCAATAATCATCACTTGAGGCTAGCCCTAAAGCTATTTCGGAGAGAACCAGCTATCTCCAAGTTCGATTGGAATTTCTCCGCTACCCACAGTTCATCCGCTCACTTTTCAACGTAAGTCGGTTCGGTCCTCCATTCAGTGTTACCTGAACTTCAACCTGACCATGGGTAGATCACCTGGTTTCGGGTCTACGACCAAATACTACACGCCCTATTCAGACTCGCTTTCGCTACGGCTCCACATTTTCTGCTTAACCTTGCATCAGATCGTAACTCGCCGGTTCATTCTACAAAAGGCACGCCATCACCCATTAACGGGCTCTGACTACTTGTAAGCACACGGTTTCAAGTTCTCTTTCACTCCCCTTCCGGGGTACTTTTCACCTTTCCCTCACGGTACTGGTTCACTATCGGTCACTAGAGAGTATTTAGCCTTAGGAGATGGTCCTCCCAGATTCCGACGGAATTTCACGTGCTCCGTCGTACTCAGGATCCACTCAAGAGAGAATATATTTTCAACTACAGGATTATTACCTTCTTTGATTCAACTTTCCAGATGATTCGTTTAATATATTCCTTTGTAACTCCGTATAGAGTGTCCTACAACCCCAATAAGCAAGCTTATTGGTTTGGGCTCTTCCCGTTTCGCTCGCCGCTACTCAGGGAATCGAATTTTCTTTCTCTTCCTCCGGGTACTAAGATGTTTCAGTTCTCCGGGTCTGCCTTCTGACAAGCTATGAATTCACTTGTCGATAACACAACATAACTTGTGCTGGGTTTCCCCATTCGGAAATCTCTGGATTAACGCTTACTTACAGCTACCCAAAGCATATCGTCGTTAGTAACGTCCTTCATCGGCTTCTAGTGCCAAGGCATCCACCGTGCGCCCTTAATAACTTAATCTAATATAGTTATTAATCTGTGAGTGTTCTTTCGAACACTAGCGATTATTTTTTATGAATTCAAGCTTATTTAAAACTCTATTCACTCGGTTTTGCTTGGTAAAATCTATTTACTTACTTATCTAGTTTTCAATGTACAATGTCATTAATTAATAATCACATCTAAGTATTATAACAAAATATAATAGTAAATGCAATATTTAATTAAATATGAATGTTTTAACATAAACATTCAAAACTGAATACAATATGTCACGTTATTCCGTATCATCTCTACGAGATGTTCCGAATATATCCTTAGAAAGGAGGTGATCCAGCCGCACCTTCCGATACGGCTACCTTGTTACGACTTCACCCCAATCATTTGTCCCACCTTCGACGGCTAGCTCCAAATGGTTACTCCACCGGCTTCGGGTGTTACAAACTCTCGTGGTGTGACGGGCGGTGTGTACAAGACCCGGGAACGTATTCACCGTAGCATGCTGATCTACGATTACTAGCGATTCCAGCTTCATGTAGTCGAGTTGCAGACTACAATCCGAACTGAGAACAACTTTATGGGATTTGCTTGACCTCGCGGTTTCGCTGCCCTTTGTATTGTCCATTGTAGCACGTGTGTAGCCCAAATCATAAGGGGCATGATGATTTGACGTCATCCCCACCTTCCTCCGGTTTGTCACCGGCAGTCAACTTAGAGTGCCCAACTTAATGATGGCAACTAAGCTTAAGGGTTGCGCTCGTTGCGGGACTTAACCCAACATCTCACGACACGAGCTGACGACAACCATGCACCACCTGTCACTTTGTCCCCCGAAGGGGAAACTTCTATCTCTAGAAGGGTCAAAGGATGTCAAGATTTGGTAAGGTTCTTCGCGTTGCTTCGAATTAAACCACATGCTCCACCGCTTGTGCGGGTCCCCGTCAATTCCTTTGAGTTTCAACCTTGCGGTCGTACTCCCCAGGCGGAGTGCTTAATGCGTTAGCTGCAGCACTAAGGGGCGGAAACCCCCTAACACTTAGCACTCATCGTTTACGGCGTGGACTACCAGGGTATCTAATCCTGTTTGATCCCCACGCTTTCGCACATCAGCGTCAGTTACAGACCAGAAAGTCGCCTTCGCCACTGGTGTTCCTCCATATCTCTGCGCATTTCACCGCTACACATGGAATTCCACTTTCCTCTTCTGCACTCAAGTTTTCCAGTTTCCAATGACCCTCCACGGTTGAGCCGTGGGCTTTCACATCAGACTTAAAAAACCGCCTACGCGCGCTTTACGCCCAATAATTCCGGATAACGCTTGCCACCTACGTATTACCGCGGCTGCTGGCACGTAGTTAGCCGTGGCTTTCTGATTAGGTACCGTCAAGACGTGCACAGTTACTTACACGTTTGTTCTTCCCTAATAACAGAGTTTTACGATCCGAAGACCTTCATCACTCACGCGGCGTTGCTCCGTCAGGCTTTCGCCCATTGCGGAAGATTCCCTACTGCTGCCTCCCGTAGGAGTCTGGACCGTGTCTCAGTTCCAGTGTGGCCGATCACCCTCTCAGGTCGGCTACGTATCGTTGCCTTGGTAAGCCGTTACCTTACCAACTAGCTAATACGGCGCAGGTCCATCTATAAGTGATAGCAGAGCCATCTTTCACTATCGAACCATGCGGTTCGAAATATTATCCGGTATTAGCTCCGGTTTCCCGAAGTTATCCCAGTCTTATAGGTAGGTTACCCACGTGTTACTCACCCGTCCGCCGCTAACGTCAAAGGAGCAAGCTCCTCGTCTGTTCGCTCGACTTGCATGTATTAGGCACGCCGCCAGCGTTCATCCTGAGCCAGGATCAAACTCTCCATAAAAATTTATGATGTTTGATTAGCTCATCATACTAAATAGTGTTTGTAACATTTAAGTTACTTTATTGGAATTAACGTTGACATATTGTCATTCAGTTTTCAATGTTCATTTTCTTCAACACAAGAATTAATTATACTCGCTATCGATATGAAAGTCAACAACTTTTTTTAATTAATTTTTTTGTGTTTTTAATGTTCGTTGATTTGTTTCGCTCAACAAATACATACTATACAGGGTTTCTTCCAAATGTACAATGGTAAAAATTACACTACAAAAGGTAAGAGATAGAGTCTAATCTACAAAATACGAACATTATATAAAATAATTTGTTAATAGTTAATATTAAGTATGTTTTGTTTCAGTTTATAGCTTTTTTTACATTGCTCTTCTCCTATAAAACAAACTTTTAAAAATTTACATTTTTTTAAAATAATTTTAAAAAAAGCTATTTACAGTGTGATTTAGTATTGTTGAAGGTAAAATATCCTCGTTATTCAATACTAATCTACTATAAATAGCACATAAAAATTTACATTTCTGTTCTACCAGCAATTGCTTTAGAAAGCGTTACTTCATCAGCATACTCTAAATCGCCACCAACTGATAACCCTTGTGCAAGGCGTGTTACCTTTATTCCAATAGGTTTTACAAGTCTTGAAATATACATGGCGGTCGATTCACCTTCTAAGTTTGGATTCATAGCTAATATAAGTTCTTTAACTTCTTCATCTTTTAATCTATCAATAAGTGTAGGTATATTGATATCTTCAGGTCCTATACCATCCATTGGAGAGATAGATCCATGTAATACATGATAAAGGCCTTTATACTCTCTCATTTTTTCCATTGCAATAACATCTTTATCATCTTCAACCACACAAATAATTGAACGATCCCTTTGTTTATCTTCACAAATGTAACACGGATCTTTTTCAGTAATATGACCGCAAATACTACAATAGGTAAGTTCTCGCTTAACATCTACTAAGGCTTTAGCAAATTTTACGACATCGTCTTCTTTCATGTCTAATGTATAAAAAGCCAGACGTTGAGCCGTCTTGGGACCAATGCCTGGCAGTTTCATAAAACTATCTATAAGTTTTGAAATCGGTTCAGGATAATGCATACTTAACCTACATTCCTGGAATATTTAAGCCTTGAGTATGTTTACCTAATCGTTCTTGTGTTAAATTATCTGCTTTATTCATTGCTTCATTTGTTGCAGCTAAAACTAAATCTTGTAACATTTCGATATCATCTGGATCTACTGCTTCTTCTTTAATTTCTACATCTACAACTTCTTTATGACCAGTTACAGTTACAGCAACCATACCGCCACCAGCTGTTCCTACAATACGTTCGTCTTTAAGTTTTTCTTGTTCTTGTGCCATTTTCTTTTGCATTTTTTGCATTTGTTTCATCATTTGTTGCATATTTCCGCCACCGCGCATAATTCATTTCCTCCTTAAATTTTCACATTAATTTTATTATAATTTATATTTTATTATACATACGTTTATATTTATTGTCATGTATGACTCATTCAACTTACTTTGTAAACAAACTGACCTATTTTATTATTCATCTATAATATTCACAGTATCTTCACCAAATAAATCTTTCGCTTTTTGAGCGATATCAGACGTTTCCTCTTTAGTATTATCTTTTGTACTTTCAGAAGAATGATGATCATTTTGTTTTCTATGATTAATATACTCGCTTCTTACTCTCATCCATTGATCTGAAGGGACACCTACTACTTCAACATTTTTATCTATGATATTACAAACGACGTTTTCAATGTTTTTCCTTTTTTCTTCATCTTTATTAACAATTTCACAATGTATTTCTTCATCAAATTGAATTAATACACGTTTTCTACTTGCTGCTACTGGAATTGAGTTTTGCAATAAGCTGACTAAAGATTTTTTATCATTACTTTTAGCATAATCAATGACTTCTTGCCAATGTTCTTTGAGTAGTTGAATATCTTCTTTATTTGCTTCATCTAACACTTTAGCTATCTGAGTCATAGAAAATGCTGCTTTACTTTGACGTTTACTTCTAGAATGTGTGTTTGTTTGTGTGTGCTTGTTATTACTCTGTGAAATACCTTGTGCTTTTAGAGTTTTTAACTCATTTTCAAGTTGTTCCATTCTTTGTAATAACACTTCATTATTAGGTTCTGTAGCAACAGGAGTTGTTGCTACATTTTCTACTTTCGTAGGATTTGTTTTTACCATTTCAGCTAATTTAACTAATAACACTTCAAAGTGTACATTCTGATTCACACTAAATCTAATAGAAACGAGCGTATCATTTATAATATCTATCATATAATATAACGTTTCTAAATCAAATTGAGTTAAGGCATCGTAACTTGTTTGTTCATTGATGGTTTTATTCATAATTGTATCTCTTACGAAATAAATCATATCATTAATAAGTCTATTTACTTCTTTACCTTCAGATACAAAGTGATGATAACGAGAAAATGCTTCTTTTACATTTCCATTAACGATATCGTTAAACAATTCATTAAGCGACGCTTCATCTACACTACCCGTTACGTCTAATACATCTTGTAATGTAAGATGCTCATCTCCAAAAGCAATTGCTTGGTCCATAATGCTTAATGCATCACGCATACCACCTTCTGATGCTTTAGCAATAAATTCTAATGCCGCTTCCTCATAATCTAGTGATTGTTCTTGTGCAACAAAACGTAATCGTTCCACAATCTGTTCCGTACTAATCGCTTTAAAATCAAAACGTTGTGCACGTGAAATAATCGTAGGTGGTATTTTATGCGGTTCTGTTGTTGCTAAAATAAAAATAGCGTGTGCTGGGGGTTCTTCTAATGTTTTTAATAAAGCATTAAAAGCACCTGTTGTAAGCATATGAACTTCATCTATAATATAAACTTTATATTTTGATTCACTAGGTGCGTATTTAACTTTATCTCTAATATTTCTAATTTCATCAACACCGTTATTACTAGCAGCGTCAATTTCAATAACGTCACCATTTGTTCCTTGTGTAATGCCTTTACATATTGCACACTCATTACAAGGTTCACCATCATGGGGATTTAAACAGTTAATAGCTTTAGCAAACACTTTAGCTATACTTGTTTTACCAGTTCCTCTTGGCCCACTAAAAATATATGCATGAGATTGCTTTCCTTTTGAAATAGCATTTCTCAAAGTTTTAGTGACATGTTCTTGACCTACAACATCACTAAAACTTTGAGGTCTAAACATTCGATATAAAGCTTGATAGTTCACAGTCGCACCTCCAATACAATTACTTATCAATTATATCATGCCATATCTTTGATATATTAATTTTTTATACTTCTATGATATCGGTTCTAGTTTCCCATGTGGATATTCACTTAATTGATCCCACAAGAATTTCACATAAAGAGGCTTATCATCATTTTTCGATATAATATGATGTTGCGCCGCTGATGCATAACCTAACGTTGTAAAATAATCAGGACAACCATCTACAATAATAGCAGTATAATGATGAGCTTTCGCACGCTCTTCTACAGCTTGTACTAAAGCTTTTCCTATACCTTGGTTTCGATAAGGTGTTGCTACAATCAAAGAAGATAATTGTAATACTTTAAATGTATCTTCATTATCAATGAGATTCACTTCATTTAGCATGATGTGCCCTATAATGTCCCCATCTTCTTTTTTGGCAATAACTTCTAATTCATAATTATATGTAGGTTGTTTTCTTAAATTAGAAATTATTTTACTATGTGATTTACCATCTAAACCTTCGTTATTAGTATAATGTTGTTCAAGTTTTTCTAAAGTCTCGATATAATCCATTTCAGTTAAAGTACTTAAATAAACTTGCATAACTTCCCCCTATATTAACATGTTCCTAATCATATTTCTGTTAAATGAAGTAAGTGAATGTATCAGTGTATACACCCATGACCCTCATTATAAAAATAATTTAGGGCATTTTTTCTCAAAATGCTTATTTTGAATATCTGTATATAAGTATGATGTTTATAGTTGTTCGATGCCAACTTATTTAAATGATTTAAGAGTCTTTATCTGTATTCTAAGTTCTTCTATAGTTTATATAAAAAAGGAGTGACTTTAAATTAAAGTCACTCGTAAAGTATATCTATTTATAGAAATGATTAATTTTAAATTAAATAACCGTGCACCTTCGAATCGAATGTACATCATAAACGTTACCGAAGTCGATAGCTAAATCTCGGCTACCCTACGGCACATATGAGTGTCCACTTAATGCTGCTTCCGTCAGGACCTGACATGATTCATGGGTTCATATTGCATAGGACCGAAATCTTCAAACACCTCGTGCTTCGGGCAGACTTCACAAAAGTACACCCTCAACGAAGGAATTAAGTCTCGCATAAAGCGGATTTCGAGTACAGGGAACCGCTACCTCCCCACCTAGCACGGTAAGTTTTATAATACTATAAAACGTATTAACGTTGCAAGTAAAATAATATATTTATTTATAAATCATTCAAGTTAAAAACAAATTCAAAAATATTACTATTTATTTTGTCGACGAGAAAATTCATTAAACTTAAACTCTGTCGCTAAATGCTTTGAAACATTATATTGAAATCGCGTCGTATCTTTAAGAAAAACGGTACTTCTTACTGTCGCTGTATATGGATGGTGCACTTTACCAAACACTTGATATTCAAAATCCTTAAATGGTTCAAATGTAATTGATTTATTGGAATAGCTAATATTTAAATGAAGTTCTTTTTCTAAATAATCATAAATAGACTTTCTAGCTATCTCATTAGATATTTTAGGAACTAATGATGTTAGAAAATAATCTTCATCTAATATTTTAACTTTTCCATCCACACTTCTACTTCTTACTACATGACATAATAAATCGTTATTTCTTAAACACAATTGTTCTTTCACTAAAGGAACATCAGACGCCTTTATTATTTCATTTACAAGTACATGTGTTTCATGAGTTAAGTTTAACTTTTCTTTAACTTCTTTAAAGCTAATTAAATCTGAAAAAGGAAATTCAGTGATATCTTGTTGAATAACTATCGATCCTTTTCCTTTAATTTTTTGAATCATCCCATCATTTGCAAGTAATTCAAGTGCTTTTCTTACCGTTTCTCGAGATGAGTGATACGTTTCTACAAGCTCACGTTCTGACGGTAGTTGTTCACCATGTAAGTATATTCCCTCAGAAATATCTTTTTTTAATTTTTCATAAATTACTGCAAATTTTTGTTGACCCATTTTTAATTTTTCACCCTATCATTTAATATGACTTACTAATAACTATCGCACCATATGGTGAAATCTTATTGTCAAGAATTGTACCACTTTGAATAATAATATCTCCTACTATATCAAGATCATCTGGAATCCTAACAGTTTCATTTGAAAAGTTAGCAATAATTAACCAAGAATCATTTTTATAGTTGCGACGATAAATAAACAATTGTGGATGATCCATATACAATGGTTCAATATCTCCATAAGTAATAATATCATAATGATGACGTAACTTAATAAGTTGACGATATACATGTAAAACTGAATCTTTATTACTTATAGCATCTTCAACATTAATCGCATCTATATTATTAGGTAAATCTATCCATGGCGTACCAGATGTAAACCCCGCATTTTCATTTTGATTCCATTGTATAGGAGTGCGTGAATTATCACGCGATTTTTGGGATAAAATGGTCAAGATTTCTTCTTCTGGTATTCCTTCTTCTTTTAGATGTGTATACGCATTAAGAGATTCGACATCTCTATATTTTTGTATTGATGTATAATGAGGGTCAGTCATGCCAATTTCTTCACCTTGATAAATATAGGGTGTCCCTTGTAACATATGTAACGCAATAGCTAACATTTTTGCGCTTGCTTGACGATTCAATTCATTTGTATCATCGCCAAATCGTGATACTACTCTTGGTTGGTCATGATTACACCAAAAAATAGCATTCCAGCCACCACCATTATGGATACCTACTTGCCATTCCATTAAAATTTTCTTTAATTTAAGAAAATCATATTTTTCATTTGTCCACTTTTCACCATCTTTATAATCCACTTTTAAATGATGAAAATTAAATACACTATTCAACTCTTGACGCTCAGGACGTGTATATTTAATACAATTGTCAATCGTCGTTGAAGACATCTCACCTACTGTCATCATATTTCTATTTCCAAAAGTATGACGGTTGAGTTCATGTAAATATTGGTGAACACGGGGGCCATCAGTGTAAAATTCTTTTCCGATAGCTTCCGAATTTTTAAATTCATCTTTAGAAATAAGATTTATTACGTCAAAACGGAAGCCATCAACGCCAAATTGAATCCAATAATTTACCATTTCATAAAGTGCTTGTCTTACTTTTTCATTATCCCAATTCAAATCAGCTTGTGTCACATCAAATAAGTGTAGATAGTATTCATCTGATTTCTCATCATATTTCCAAGCATTTCCACCAAATTTAGATTGCCAATTTGTTGGTGGTCCATCTGCTGATGATTTGAAAAAATAAAAATCTCGATAAGGATTATCTTTTGAACGAATTGCTTCCTTAAACCAATGATGTTCCGTAGACGTATGATTAATTACAATGTCTAGCATAACTTTTAAGTCTCGACGATGTGCTTCATAAATCAATTTTTTAAAATCATCTAACGTTCCAAACTCTTCATTAATTTTAAAATAATCACTGATATCGTAACCATTATCATTCATTGGAGATTCATAAATAGGTGTTAGCCAAATATAGTCCACGCCTAAATACTTTATGTAATCTAATTTTTCAATAATACCATTCAAATCTCCTTTACCGTTTCCAGTCGTATCATTAAAAGATTTAGGGTAAATTTGATACACTACTGATTTTCTCCAATCGTTTTGAATCATATTAATGCCACCTTTATCTAAAAATATATTCTTCAAAATAATTAATTATTCACATCTTATAATGAAAGTTCTTAAGTCTCATTTTATATCATCCGGATTTTCTATCATTTCTTTAGCTTTAACTTTAGTGAATTTAGAAAAAACCACCGTTAATACTGCTGGCAAAATCATTGCTAATAGGATAACAGGTATATAAATATACCAATATTTACTTTGGATTGAAATAAAAGCTGGAACGCCTCCTACCCCTACATTACCAAGTACTCGGTTTGCTCCAATGACTGCCCCTAAAATACCCGATGTACAAATAGCAGCAAAAAACGGTACTTTTAAAGGTAAATTCACTCCAAACATAGCTGGTTCAGTGACACCTAAGAAAGCAGAAACGCCAGATGTTAATGCTAATCCTTCTTCTTTTGCCATTTTTCGACGTTTATAAATTAACCATGCACCAAATGCAGCTGATCCTTGACAAATATTAGAAATGGCTACAATTGGCCATAAATAAGTTCCCTTTAAAGAACTGCCCATCAATTGAAAATCCACTGCTAAGAACATATGGTGTAATCCAGTAATAACAAGTGGTGCATAGAAGAAACCATAAATTGCGCCCCCTAACCAACCCGCATGTTCAAAAATAAATTGTATAGCACCTGTAATCGCTGTTCCGATACCTAATGCTATAGGCCCAATAATAATAAATGATAGGAATCCTGTAATTAATAATGCCACAGGCCCTACTACAAGCATCTTAATTGAATCATGCACGACTTTATTAAGTGCTTTTTCAATTAAAGAAAGTACATAAGCCGCGATAAGTACCGGAAGAACTTGCCCTTGGTAATTTAGTTGTTTAATTTCTAAACCAAATAAATTCCATGTAGGAATTTGGCCCTTAGCTATATCATATTGTGAAACAAGTTGAGGATGCATTAATATCAACCCCAACACTAATCCTAAAATTGGACTACCTCCAAAGACTTTCATACTACTCCAACCAATTAAAGCTGGTAAAAAGATAAATGCTGTACTAGCTATGACATTAATAATATTAGAAATATCACCTAATTGATGATGTTGTTCCACTAAGGCCTTAGGACCAAATAAATGTTCCATAGTTAAAAGATTATTAATCCCCATAAGTAAACCAGCTGTTACTAGTGCTGGCAAAATTGGAATAAAAATATCTCCTAATAATTTTACTAATCGTTGTAATGGATTCCCTTTTTTTGCAGCGGCAGTTTTTGCTTCATCTTTAGATGCAGTTTCTACACCGGTTTCATTTACAAACTGTTTATACACTTCATCTACTGTACCAGGACCAATAACAATTTGATATTGATTGTCAGCTTTAAATTGGCCTTTAACAAGCGTATTATTAGATAAAGCTTCCTTATCTACTTTATTATCATCTTTCAAAACTAATCGTAATCGCGTTACACAATGAGTAGCAGTATCTACGTTTTCTTTTCCACCTATTGCTTGAACAATATCTTGTACATCTTTTCTTTTTACACTCACGATGTCCACTCCTTTGTTTCTAACTTAAACAAAGTATAACTTGTCTAGACAAGTTGTGTAAAGGCTTTCATTAAATAATTTAATTTTTTAAAAATTTAGTACATAAAAATAAGCACTCAGTAAGTTACTGAGTGCTTATCTTCTTTATATTGATTAGTCTTGGATTTAAATGATAATGGCGGAGGAAGAGGGATTCGAACCCCCGCGGCCCGTTAAGGCCCTGTCGGTTTTCAAGACCGATCCCTTCAGCCGGACTTGGGTATTCCTCCAATGAACACAATAATCATCATATAATATTATTCATTGGAAGTCAATCTTTTTATATTATTATGCTAAAACTTTTTGTTTGAGATATTGATCTACTGATTTAGCTACAGCTCGGCCTTCTTTAATTGCCCACACAACTAAACTTTGTCCACGACGTGCATCTCCTGCAGCAAATACCTTTTCTTGATTTGTACGGTAATCCTGCTCATTTGCTACAATTTTATTTTGTTTGGTTTTAATATCAAATGATCGTGGTACTGTTGTTTCAGTTCCTTCAAATCCAATTGATAATAATACTAAATCTGCTGGCCAGTGTCTTTCTGTACCATCAACCACTACCATACCTTCAGGTGTTTCTTCTAAAATTTGGGTATAAACGCCGCGAATATTACCCATTGTATCTACATCATATCGCATAGTTTGAACACCATATGCACGAGGTTCTCTTCCAAATCGTGCTTCATATTCTTTATGAGCATAATCCATTTTAAATACAGGTAACGCTAAAGGCCAAGACGTGTTACTTTCAAATGTAATCTCTTCTGGTGCTTTTGTATACTTGTTAAACTGTACAATAGATTTACAATTTTCGCGTAAAGCAGTTGCTACGCAGTCTGCTCCAGTATCCCCTGCTCCTATAACAATTACATTTTTATCTTTAGCCGTAATTGAAGCTTCTTCAATCTCACCATTTAAAACTTGCATTTGCTCAGTAAGGTAATCCATAGCAAAATGAATACCTTGTCCCATTCTACCTTCTAAAGGTAAGTCGCGTGCTTTTTGAGCACCAGTACATAATATAATCGCATCAAATTGTTCTTCTAATTCATCACGTGTTATATCTACACCGATATTAGTATTTGTCTTAAAAGTAATACCTGCCTCACGCATGATTTCAATTCTACGTCGAACCACAGTTTTGTCTAACTTCATATTTGGAATACCATACATTAATAAACCACCTGGTTCAGCTGCTCTTTCAAAGACAGTAACTTGATAGCCTACATGATTTAATTCTTCCGCCGCTGCTAATCCTGCAGGACCGCTTCCAACAATTGCCACGCTCTGGTCTTTGTGTTCTTTTGGATATTTTGGTTTTACCCATCCATTGTCATAAGCTTCATCAATAATCGTGCGTTCGATGCCTTTAATTGCTACAGAATCACGATTAATTTTCATAACACATGATTGCTCGCATGGTGCAGGACAAATACGTCCTGTAAATTCAGGAAAATTATTTGTCTCACTTAGACGTTCGTATGCTTCTTTAAAGTCTTGATGATAAACTAAATCATTCCATTCAGGTATATAATTTCCTATTGGACAACCAATTGTTTCTCGTCCGAAAGGAAGTCCAGTTTGACAAAATGGCGTTCCACAATCCATACATCTTGCCCCTTGAACAGAGGCTTCTTCTCTAGAAAATCGTTGTTGGAATGCTTCGTGTCCTTCTAAACGTTCAATGAGTGACAATTCTGCTAATGATTGTTTCTCATATTTCATAAACCCTTTAAACTCACCCATAACTTTTCCTTCCTTTCTTTAATAAATCACAGCTGGTTGCAAGTCTTTTTCAATCGATGTGCGATGATCATAAAATGCAGCTAATTTTGCTTCGTTATCTTCTGATAAATGACGACGTTGTAACTCAATTTTTTGCATCATTAATTCATAATCTTTTGGAATTACTTTTATGACATGTTCAGTGACATTTTCAAATTGATTTAAGATATCTTTAGCTTTTGTACTTTCTGTATAACGATAATGTTCTTCTAACATTGATTTAAGTAAGTGCTTTTCTTCATCATGTTGCACACGTTTAAATGCTAATGTTGAAAGTTGATTCGCTTTTTTAAATGCTTCGATATCACTTGGGAAGATGTAACTTACTCCACCACTCATACCTTGGCCAAAGTTTTTGCCAACATCACCAAGTATAACCACGTGTCCACCTGTCATATATTCCAAACCATGATCTCCAATTCCTTCAACAACTACATCAACACCACTATTACGAATACAGAAACGTTCTCCAGCACTGCCATTAATATAGGCTTTACCACTAGAGGCTCCATAGAAGCATACATTACCTGCAATAATTTCATTTTCACGAGCATGCTTTGGTGCTTTCACAACGACTGTTCCACCAGATAATCCTTTCCCTACATAGTCATTGGCATCTCCAGTATGATGTATTAATAGTCCTTTAGGAGCAAATGCACCTAAACTTTGCCCAGCATGGCCCATCGTTTCCGCAATAATCGTTTCTTCAGGTAAACCTTTACTACCATGTTGCTTCGTAATATAACTACCCGTAATTACACCAACATTTCGTTGAGTGTTATTAATTGTATATTGTCCTTTAAATGTTTCCCCATTTTCAATACTTTGTTTTGCCTCTTTATATAAATAATTTAAATCGAATCCAATATCTAAATGATGATTTTGAGCTATTTCTTTTGTGTTCGGTCCATCAACTGCATGAAGTAATTTCTCAATATCAAGTGATGCAGCTTTAGATTTAGGATTAATATGACGAGAACGTTGTAATAAGTCCGTACGTCCTACTAGTTCTTCGACTGTTTTCAAGCCAAGTTCTGCGAGAACTTCTCTTAATTCTTCAGCGATGAAATGCATAAAATTGACAACGTGATCCGCTTTACCTCTATAAAGCGCACGTAAATCTTTATTTTGTGTTGCTATTCCTACTGGACAAGTATCATTATGACACACTCTCATCATAATACACCCGAGAACAACAAGAGGTGCAGTTGCAAAACCAAATTCTTCTGCTCCTAATGCACACGCTAATGCTACATCTCTACCTGTTAATAACTTACCGTCTGTTTCTAAACGTACACGACTACGTAAATCATTTAACTTTAATGTTTGATGTGTTTCTGCTAAACCAAGCTCCCATGGTAATCCGGCATGTTGAATACTTGTTTTAGGAGATGCACCCGTACCACCGTCATAACCACTGACTACAATTTTATCTGCAAATGCTTTAGCTACCCCTGAAGCAATCGTTCCTATACCTGTTTTAGATACGAGTTTAACAGCAATATCAGCATCCTTATTTGCATTTTTCAAATCGTGAATCAATTGCGCTAAATCTTCAATTGAATAAATATCATGGTGTGGTGGTGGAGAAATAAGCCCAATACCTGGTGTAGATCCACGTGTTTCAGCAATCCAAGGATATACTTTAGTGCCAGGAAGTTGCCCACCTTCACCAGGTTTTGCACCTTGAGCTACTTTAATTTGTAATTCTTTAGCGTGTTGTAAATACTCACTAGTTACACCAAATCGTCCTGATGCAACTTGTTTAATCGCACTTGATAAATAACTGCCATCTTCTTGAATGACATATCGTTTAGGATTTTCTCCTCCTTCACCGCTATTACTTTTTCCTCCTAATTTATTCATCGCTTTTGCTAAAGTTTGATGTGCTTCCTCAGAAATAGAACCATAACTCATAGCACCTGTGTTAAAGCGTCTTACAATTGATTCTACAGATTCTACTTGCTCAATAGGAATTGATGATTGAGATTTAAATTCTAGTAAATCACGTAAATGGTCGTGTCTATTGTCATGCACAGCATTAGTAAATGTTTTAAATTGCTCGTAATCATTTTCACGACAGGCATGTTGTAATAAATGAATCGTTGTTGGATTAAATACATGATGTTGCCCTTGTTGACGCCATTGGAAATTACTACCAGAAGCTAGATATTCTTCTTCATTACTTTGACGTTTTCTATTTTCTTCATCAATTTGTTCAATACTTAATCCTGATAATTTAGATTGTGTTCCTGTAAAGTAAGTGTCAATAACATTTTGAGATAAGCCTACTGCTTCAAATATTTGTGCGCCTTGATAACTTTGAACGGTAGAAATACCCATTTTAGCCATAACTTTAATAACGCCTTCTGATAAAACATTTGTATATGTTTCAACATTTTCAGAAATTGAACCTTCAAGATGGTGACTATCAGTTAAATGAGCAATCGTTTGTTGTGCTAAGTATGGAATGACTGCATTAGCACCATATCCAAGTAAACAAGCAACATGATGCACTTCACGTGTTTCACCTGATAAAGCAACAATACTTGTACTCATACGTAAGTCTTCTTTAATAAGTAATTGATGAATATGACTTACAGCTAATAACATTGGCATAGCATAATGTAACGACTGAGTTGTATTGATTAGTGCACTATCATCTAACACTAAAATTGTATAACCTTCTTTTGTAGCTTGAACCGCTTCTTCTCCTATATAATTTAGAGCTTCTTCGAGTGAAATATCTTGATACAGGGTCGATAAATGTTTCACGTTAAACTTACTTTGTCCAATTTTATCTAATTGATTTAATGTAAGAACTGGTTTAGTAAGTTGTATACGATCTAAGACATTCGGTGCTGGATGAAGTAAATTTCCTTCACTACCTAGATAAGATAACTCACTTGTTACAATCTTTTCACGATAAGCATCGATAGGTGGATTCGTTACTTGAGCAAACAGTTGTTTAAAATAGTTAAATAATGATTCTGGTCTTTCATTGAGTACTGCGAGCGGTGCATCATACCCCATTGCACCAATAGGATCTTTTTTTCCTACCACCAAATCTGTCATATATTTATGAATATCTTCCTTAGTGTAGCCAAACTGCTTTTGTACTTTAAACAGTGTTGCTTCATCTAATAATTGACGTTGATATTGAACTTCGTCTAATTCTAAATCAATCTTGTATTGATCAATCCAATCTTTATAAGGATATTTATGTGCAATATGAGTTTTAAGTTCGTTATTTTCGATGACTTTATTAGAGTTAAAATCAACGAGCAATAATTTCCCAGGATTCAATTGTCCTTTAAACGCAACGTTTTCTTCTGGTACATCAATCACACCTACTTCAGATGAGAAAACAATAAAATTATCTTTAGTGATTGTATAGCGTCCTGGTCGTAATCCATTTCGATCAGTTAATGCGCCAATTTTATCGCCATTACAGAATGAAATCATTGTTGGGCCATCCCAAGGTTCCATTAAATAGCTATAAAATTCATAAAATGCACGTACATGTTCATCATTGGATTTATTATATAACCATGGTTCTGGTATAAGTAACATCGCCGCTTCTTCAGGCTCCATTGCTAAACTTAAAAACTCCAACGCGTTATCTACAATAGCTGAGTCGCTTCCATCTTCATCAACAATATTTTGAATTTTTTCACTTTCATGACCAAATAAAGTATTAATCAGTTGACGTTGACGGGCACGCATCCAATTAACATTACCTTTAATCGTATTAATTTCTCCGTTATGCATAAGAAGTCGGTTAGGATGTGCACGTTTCCAACTAGGGAACGTATTCGTACTAAATCTAGAATGAACAAGTCCTAATTTTGATTGATAATCCTCATTATTTAAGTCTAGGTATAACGTCTTGATTTGATCTGAACGTAACCACCCTTTATAGACAATCGTTTTATGAGACAAACTTGTAAAATATAATTCTAAATGTTCGCGTTCTGCATATTGTTCAATTTGTTTACGTGCTAAATAAAGCTGTTTAACAGGCGTTTCGTGTTGGTTTAAATCTACAAATACTTGTTGTACATAAGGCATTGTAGAAGCAACATGTTCTGCTAATGCTTGTGTGTCTACAGGTACATCTCTATAACCAATTACTTTCAATCCTTCATCGTTAAAGTATTGATTAAATACAATTTCATGCTGTGTATCTAAAACTTTTTGATTAGAGAAAAAAAGACCTACCGCATATTCGCCTTCATTAGGTAAGTCGAAATGAGTATGTTTTTTAAAAAATTCGAAGGGAATTTCTGTCATAATTCCTGCGCCATCACCAGTAATACCATCAGCTCCAATACCGCCTCGATGGTCTAATCTACGCAACATTTCTAATGACTTTTCAATAATATCGTGAGATCTTAAATTATCCATATTGGCATAAAAACCGATTCCACATGCATCATGTTCCTCACGGTAATCATATAATCCTCTTTTTAGTTTATCTTTAAACACGATGCCCACTCCTTTTGAGAATTTTCAGAAAATTTACTGTTAATAACAATTAATATAATGTAAAATATTTATCTGAACAATATATTAAATAGATGATATCATTCTAATAATTAGAACATTTTACGATATACTTATATTAAGGAGGTAAAATATGGAAATTAAACAATTACGATACTTTGTTGAAGTCGCTCGCCGTGAACATATTTCTGAAGCTGCATTGGAACTTAATATTGCTCAATCTGCAATTAGTCGCCAAATCAATTTACTTGAAAAAGAATTACAAGTTCCATTATTTGATAGACAAGGTCGCAATATATATCTTACTTCGCACGGTAAAGCGTTACTCACACAAGCAACTCACATACTAGAACAACTTGATGAAACAGTGGCTCTTTTTCAACAAGAACAACTTAAAAACGCTCATCATATCAATTTAGGTTTTGAAGAAAGCTATGCTTCTCATATGATTACGCCTATTATTCAAACGTTTGAAAGAGAATACGATAGTCACATTATACCTAGTTTAATGAATCATACTCAGATAGTAGACTATTTAAATTCAGGAAAAATTGATATAGCTATTGTTGAGAATACACCTGAACTACAAGCAAACTCAACTTTTTCAATTACATCTTTATATGAAGAAACATATCACTTATATGTACCTAAAGACGATGCTATTGCCTTAACATTTAATCCACCCTTAACACAGCTTAAACAATTTGAAAAAAATCCTTTATATACACTTCACGTTTTGCCTGATTCTATTAAAAAACGATTAGAATCTGTAATTAAAGTACCTATATACACACTAGGTACAACGTCTCTTGGTCAGTATCTATTAAAACAACGTCGTGGCCATCTACTCTTACCTGATTATATATCGTTGGATCATTCATCTGAACAAGTAGAGGATATCTCTTTAGCACATACAGAATTAAAACGTTCATTTTGTGTGGTATTTAAAAAAGACAATAAAAAAGTAGATATCTTTAATCTATTTCATCTCATTCAAACATTGCTAAGTAAGGTTTCAACATATCACTAGGTCTTGTAACGAACACTAACCCATAACATATGAATTGAATATCATTTTGAACACGCGTATAATCACTTTATTGCGATAAAGGGGTAAATTATATAATTAAAAAGAGGATTATATTTAATGAATATAAAGAGACTTCACATACCTAAAATTAAAAACACTCATCGTCTAATTATTATTGTTACTTTAATAATGATTGGATTATTTATTTTTACATTTTTTAATGCTTCATTTTATCAAATACCTATTGGTAAAATCACGAATGTCGAAACAAGTCATGGTCAAAAAGTCACAGACGAGCATCATAATACTGACACAACATATAATCAACGATTAACTATACGCATTCTAAACGGTAAATATAAAAACGATATCACAACTGTTAATAATCATTTTGTAACATCTCAAGCAGATTCAGAGCAATTTTCTAAAAATGAAAAAGTATTGTTACATATACAAAAAAGTCCATCTGATGCTACTATTCTAGAAAAAAAACGCGATGGCCTTACTGTGGCGATTGTAGGCGTATTTATCGTGACACTTTTAATTGTAGGCAAAAATGTAGGGTTACAATCAATTCTATCTCTACTATTTAACACCGCGTTTATTATTGTTTCAATAGTCATTCATAATACTTTTTCAGGTACAAATTTATTTTTATTAATGAGTATAGCCATTATTTTATCAACTATTATTACATTAGTATTAGTAACTGGCTGGCAAAAACGAACTTGGGTTACGATAATTGCTACTTTATCTGGAACATTTTTATGTGTAGGGATGACTGAATTATTAATTCAATTTACAGGTGGTAATGGAATCAAATATGAAACAATGAGTTTTTTAACGCTACCTCCAAAAGATGTCTTTATGTCTTCTGTTCTTATAGGAACATTAGGAGCGGTAATGGATGTAGCAATTACAATTTCTAGTGGAATGTACGAAATTCTCCAGCGTACGCCTAACATTTCAATGTCTCGTTGGGCTTTAGCTGGACGTCATATTGGCCAAGATATTATGGGCACCATGACCAATATTTTATTATTTTCATATTTATCAGGTAGTCTAGCCATGGTATTAATTTACTTAAAAAATGCGAATACATTTACTTACACTATATCTATGAACTGGTCTCTAGAAATTACACGTGCACTGACTGGTGGTATCGGTATTGTATTGACCATTCCTATAACAATAGGACTTATGGTCACTATATTTAAGTGGAAAGGAGTAAGCCGATGACTACAATTTTTTTACTCGCACTATTACTTTTTATTTTAATGATTTTGCTTGGCGGTAAAAAAGGACTCATCTCCTATCTCACTTTATTTTTAAATTTTATTATTCTTATTATTAGTATTGTTTTCATTCTGTTTGGCATGCCAATCTATCTTGTAGCCTTTACCTTTTGTCTTGTAATTGCTGCTTGTAACCTCTTTATTTTAAATAGTTACAATATTAAAACACAAGCCGCATTTATCGGAACTATAGTAACAACCGTCCTTCTTATCATAGGTGTCTATTTATCTGTAAAATTTGGACATCTACAAGGTTTTGCTACAGAACAACAAGATGAAACCTATATATTTTCAATGAATATTGATATTAATATGCTACAATTTTCTGTTTTTACTATTATGTTGGCTGTCATCGCTGCTGTAATAGATTTAACGATTACAATAAGTTCACCAATGTATGAGTTGAATGAAACAAACCCTGATCTTTCTCGTAAAGAATTATTTCAATCTGGTATACGTGTTGGCAGAGAAATTCTTGCTACTTCCGCTAATACAATTTATTTAGCTTATTTTGGTGGACAATTAACATTATTCTTTTGGTTTTTTCAACTTCATTATTCATTTGGGCATATTTTAAATTCTAAAATTTTTGCTCAAGAGTTTATCTCCATTTTACTAGGTGGCATTGCAGTCGCGTTAAGTATTCCTATCACGGCTTGGGTTAGTGCTCGGTTAATTAAATATCATCAACTTAAACAAACAGATGACCACACTACTACTTCATCCTTAAACGAAGAAATAGAATAGTAAAGACCAAACAGTGGCATTTAATGATTGAAAGCATCAAATGTCACTGTTTTATTTATTCAATATTTATATTGAAAATGTTTCGATCCACTTAATGACAGCTGGTGCGATATATTGTGTATCGGATTTATTGAACCAGCGAATATCAGTAACTTCATTATCAATTTGAACGTCATTCCAATTAATACTTTGATTAACTTTAAATCCATTTAATTCGGTCAAAGTATTTGGTTGAGGATAGGCTTCACCAATCACTTTTCCAATATATGTAAAATCTTCTTGAGAAAAATGAAGTTGTAGTTCTTCTTCAATTTCCCTTTGAATAGCTTCTAAAAGCGTCTCACCTTCATCAATTTTCCCACCAGGAAAATAATATTTTTCTCTGTGACGAACTTGTACCAGTAAAATTTGGTCCTCTGTTTCTTCCACTAAACATACACATTTAATCATTCTATTCATCCTTATTAAAACATTCTCACTTCAAAAAAATAATTTAATTTAGTATGATATTAACATACATTAAAACAAAGTTTAGAACAAATTCTTAATGAGTAATATAACATTCAGATTTGTTTTTATTTTTATGGAGGTCTTGTATGATGGCAAAACAATCAAAACTTTCACGCTTATCTAGTTTAGTAAGTACAGCAGGATTTATTGTGGATGGATATAATGGAATTAAATATAGTGCCAAAAATAAAAATCTAGTTTATCTATCACTAGCACTTAGCACAGCGGGTACTGTGTTCGATTTTATAGTTTCTATGAGATCCCCACGTAAATTCCGTAAATTCACATCATTTATCTCATTTATTGTTAATGTGACACGCTTAGCTTCAAGCTTTAGAAAAGTTAAAGAAGATTATCACTTCGAATAAAAAAACGAGCCTAAGACATAATGAATTGTCTTAGGCATTTTTAATATATTGACAGTCGATGACTGAAGTAAAAATACGCTAGTATCAAGCTTTTTTCAATTTTAGTTCCAGATTCCTAACATAAAGACTTTCAATAAGAAAGTCTATGTCCAACGCAAATTGGGTATGCGTTGCCAAGATAGGACGACGGATTCAAAATGAATGCTGTCCGACTTCCTTTGTTTTTTTACTAGTGAATAAATTTATATTGTCTAACTTGATAAGCTGGAATTGTACGATATGTTAAAACCCCTGGACCTGCACTAAAGTTCATTTCAGATACTAAAAGACTTCCATTACTATTGACGCGTTCTACAAATGCAACATGTCCATAGTAGCCAGCATCTGATTGGGCAATTGATCCTACAGTAGGATGATAATCAATTCTATAGCCATCTCTTGCAGCTGCATTGTCCCAGTTATTTGCATTCCACCAATATGTACTAATACCTTTACCGATTTGAGCACGACGATTAAAGACATGCCATGTACATTGACCCCAATCATATAAATTTCTATGATTAAAAATCGGTGTGTGATAATAATAATTTGATGATGAACTTGTACGATTTGTATTACTACTTGATGATGCTGTGCCGCTTACACGTAATTTTTGACCCGGGTAAATAAAGAAATTATTTAATCCATTTAAACGCATAATATTTTGATATGTCGTATTATATTTCCAAGCGATGCTCGATAATGAATCACCGTAACGAACAGTATAGTAGCTTGAAGAACTAGATGAATTTGAGCTATTTTGTGTGTGGCTACTTGAACGTGCTGTTCCTGAAACTGTTAATGTTTGACCTGGAAAAATTAAAAAGCTATGAAGTCCATTTAAATCCATAATATGGCGGTACGTTGTACCATATCGACTAGCAATTGATGATAAACTGTCTCCACTTTTTACTGTATATGTACTGCTTGAGTTATTACTATAAGAATGAGATGAACTAGAGCCTGAAACTGTTAATACTTGATTTGGAAAAATAAGATTTGATGTCAAACCATTTAATGATTTTAATTTAGCTATTGTAATACCATAGCGATTTGAAATAGACCATAATGATTCCCCACTTTTTACTGTGTGAGTTGTTGCTGCTTCTGCTTGATGTGCAAATATTGTACTAAATGCCCCAGTTCCAATAATTGCTGTTGCAAGAACTTTTTTATTCATAAATAAGCGCCTCCTTAATCTTATGCTTATCTTTGACATGTCCCCATGACAATTGTTGTATTAACGCTTAGTTTTATTACGTTAATTCTAGTGCTTTAACTTTAATTTTTTCTACTCAAGTAGTCTACTTATATAAATTAATATATTTCATTATAATATTCCATTTCAATTTGATTACATAATGATGAAATTTTAGTACGATACTTATAAAATTAAAACTTTATAAAAATCGATTTCTTTAGTCTAATTATTACATAACGTAAGTAAGAATTTTTTTAAATGTGATTATATTTAATCAAAAATTTATTATACTATTGAAAATGATATAAAAAAAGAGCGGGACAGCATTCATTTTTGAATTAGTTGTCCCACTCCAAGAGTCGAAAAAAGCTTGATCTATGTGTATTTTTAATTCATTAATCTACGACATATGCTAAATGACTAAACAACGATTGATATTCTACAATGTTTAACTTACTATTTTAAGCTATCTTCAATGTCTTTAATTTCTTTTTGAGATAAATCGACTGCTTTTTCACCATCTTTAGTGTCTTTTTTCAATGCTTCTTGTGCTTCTTTACTATGATATAGATCTACAATTTTTTTGTATGTTTTATTATCTTTATCTTTTGAGTTAACGGCAATTAAATTAATGTATGGTTTAACTGCATCTGAAGTAGAACTTTCTAAATAAATTGGATCTTTCTTAGCATCTAAGCCTGCTTTCGTTGCTACACCATTATTGATAACTGAAATATCAACATCATCTAATGCACGTGCAGTTTGTTGAGCATCTACTTCTTTAATTTTTAAATGTTTAGGGTTATCTTTAATATCTTTTGTTGTACCACTTAAACCAAAGTTATCTTTTAATTTAATAAGTCCTGCTGATTCTAATAATTTTAAAGCACGCGCTTGGTTAGAAACATCATTGGGAATCATCACTTGCGCGCCATCTTTAACATCTTTAATATCTTTTACTTTTTTAGAATAGATGCCTAAAGGTGCTAATACGGTTGTACTAATTGCTTCAATTTTTGCATCTTTATGTGCTTTTTTATATTCATTTAAGAAAGCAAAGTGTTGGAATGCATTCATATCGATATCTCCATCACTTAATGCTTTATTAGGTACGTTATAATCTGAAAAGTGCTTAATTTCTAAATCAATATCATCTTTTTTTGCTAATTCTTTCACTTTTTCCCAAGCAGCAGTATCATTTGATGCTACGCCAACTGTTACTTTCTTACTATTTCCTCCGCCTGAACATGCCGCAAGGACAATAATAGATGCTAATAATAAACCGATTATTCTCTTCATTAAAAACTGCCTCCCAATATTAAAATAATTTATTTAAACAACTAATTTCTACGAATTATTCTAGAAATAAAGTTACCTAATGACTGAATAATTTGTACGATAATAACTAGAACTACAACTGTAATAATAATGACCAATGTATCAAAGCGTTGGTAACCATAAACAAGCGCTAAATCTCCAATACCACCGCCACCTACAGCACCGGCCATAGCTGTACTACCAATTAAACCAATAATCGCTGTAGTAATAGCTAGTACAAGTGAACCTAATGCTTCAGGCAATAAAAAATGACGAATAATTTGAAGTGGTGATGCTCCCATAGCTTTTGCTGCTTCAATAATACCATCATCTACTTCTAAAAGTGAATTTTCTACTAAACGCGCAATATATGGTGCTACATATACTGTCAGTGGAACAATTGCAGCTGTTGTACCGATTGACGTACCTGCAACTAATTTAGTAAAAGGTACAATTGCAATTAATAAAATGATGAATGGAATAGATCTTAAAATATTAATAATTGGATTAAGAATTTGGTGAATAACGACATTAGGCCAGATTCCATGTTTTCGAGTGACTACAAGTAAAATACCTAATGGGATACCAATCAATGCACCAATAATTAATGATACTGTTACCATATAAAGTGTTTCATACAACGCTTGCATTAATTGAGATGAATCTATGCTTGAACCAAACATTTAACGCACCTCCTCATAATGAATATGTCGCTCATTAAAATATGATTCTACCGTGTCACGACTAAATTGTGCATCGTGTTCAAAGCGTAACCATAAATAACAAATCGTTTCATCTTGAATATCTGACATAGACGAGAATAGAATATTTACATTAAAACCATATTGGTTTATTAACTCGTTCATTAATGGATAATCAATTTGCTTTTTATCTAAGAAAAGTCTGTAATCTGTATAATGATTATCTGCTCTTTCAAATGAGGCACGTAATGCTTTAGAAGGTTCTGTACTAATAACTGTTGATACAAAATTTTGTGCTGTTTTCGTTTTCGGATGACTAAACACATCTTTTACTGTACCAATTTCTACAACTTCCCCGTGTTCCATTACAGCTACACGATTACAGATTTTTTGAATCACGCTCATTTCGTGAGTAATCATCATAATCGTAACCCCAAATGTTTCATTCACATTTTTAAGTAATTGAAGAATAGAACTTGTTGTCGCAGGGTCTAATGCACTTGTCGCTTCATCGCACAATAATATTTTAGGATTTGTTACAAGTGCTCTTGCAATTGCAACACGTTGTTTTTGTCCTCCGGAAAGCTCATCTGGAAATTGATTTTTCTTATCTGCAAGTCCCACAAACTCTAGCATTTCTTCAACTTTCTCTTTAATCTCAGAATTACTTTTGTGACTAAGTATCAATGGCATTGCTACATTTTTAAAAACTGTTTTAGAATTTAAAAGATTAAAATGTTGGAAAATCATTCCTATATCTTTTTTTACGTTGCGAAGTTCTTTTTCACTATATGTATTAATATCATGTCCATCTACAATAACATGGCCCTCTGTAGCTTGTTCTAATTGGTTAACTAAACGTACTAGTGTACTTTTACCAGCACCACTATAACCAATCACACCAAACACATCACGCGCATCAATTTTAAAAGAAACATCTTTTAAAGCGTGGATGGTTTCTCGTTTCTTTCGAAATACTTTATTTACACCCTGAAATTCAATCACTATGTTCACCCTTATCTAATTCTGATTAAATTCGTATGATATGAAGTATAGGCAAAAGTTGAGGATGCGTCAATATAGTTTTTTAAAAAATTGAAAATTTCAGATATTTTTAGTATTGAATTACTCTTTTAGTTCCAAATATCACAATAAAAATACAAGAGTACAATAAACATCGTTTCAATTTCTATTGCACTCTTGCATTAATACTTTCACTATATTCTATTTATTTAGCGTATCTATCGCTTGTTTTAAATCTTGTACTAAATCTTCAGTGTCTTCAATACCGATTGATAATCGAACTAAACCATCTGTAATTCCTTCTTTAGCACGAACATCTGCTGGAATAGATGCATGTGTCATCAAAGCAGGTACAGAAATCAAGCTTTCCACTGCACCTAAGCTTTCAGCAAGCGTGAAATATTGCGTTTCACGAATTAATTGTTTAGCTGCTTCTGTATCTTTCACTTCAAATGCAACAACGCCAGTATGACCACTTGCTTGAGCGATATGAATATCATGATTAAGATGACTTTCAATACTAGGATGGAACACTTGTTGTACTGATGGATGCTCTTGTAACATCTTCACAATACCTTCTACGTTACGATTAATTTGTTCCATACGTAACCCTAGTGTTTTAATTCCTCGAATTAATAAATAACTATCTTGTGGTCCTAGTACACCACCTGTAGAGTTAGAAATAAATGCTAAGCGTTCACCTAATTCATCATTAGATGTAGCGACTAAACCTGCAACAACATCACTGTGTCCACCAATATATTTTGTTGCTGAATGTAATACAATATCGATTCCAAAATCTAACGGATTTTGATAGTACGGTGTCATAAATGTGTTATCGACTACAGAAATGAGATGATTTTCTGTCGCAATTTCTGCTGCACGTCGAATATCTGTCACACGTAATAAAGGATTAGACGGCGTTTCGATATATAACATTTTTGTTTCTGGTTTAATATAATCTTTTACGTTTTCAATATTTGTAGTATCAACGAAATCAACATCAATACCAAATCGTGTAAAGACTTTTGTTAAAGCACGATAAGTTCCACCATACACATCAGAATTTAAAATTAAATGATCACCTTTATCTAATAACATTATAACAGCGCTAATCGCAGCCATACCTGAACCAAATGCAAATCCATGTTTACCATTTTCTAAATTCGCAATGACGCTTTCAATAGAAGTACGTGTTGGGTTTGCAGTACGTGAATATTCATAGCCCTGTCTTAAATCACCAATATCATCTTGCAAATAAGTACTTGTTTGATAAATTGGTGTCGTTACTGCTCCAGTAAAATCATCCGTCGTATGTCCACCATGAATCATTTGTGTTTTTTTCTTCATTATTATTCTCCTTTGTATTCAAATATTTTTTTTGACATATAACGATCACTGCCATCTGGAAAAATTGTTACAATAATACCTTTATCAATACGATTTTTAATATCTAAAGCACCTTGTAATGCTGCACCAGATGAGCTACCAACAAGTAGTCCTTCTTGTTTAGCTAATCGTTTTACATTTTCAAATCCTTGATTATCACTGACTGTAATAATATCATCAACGATAGATTTTTCTAAAAATACTGGCCATTTTTCAGAGCCAATACCTTCAATATCATGAGCATGTGCTTTACCACCATTCAATACTGAGCCTTCAGGTTCAACAATAATATTTTTAACATTAAATTGTTGTAAATGTTTAGCTACACCAGTAAATGTTCCTCCAGATCCAGCACCAGCTACAAAATAATCAATGTGTGGTAATGCCTCTGTAATTTCTTTTCCAAGCGTATGCGTATAGGCTTTTGGATTATGTTCAGTTTCAAACTGGTTCATATATACTGCATTATATTTGTCAGCATAATGACGCGCTTCTTTTTGTGCACCCATCATTCCCTTGTTTTTAGGTGTTCGTTTTATTTCAGCACCCAATACTCGCATAATTGAAATTTTTTCTTCTGAAAATCCTTCTGGGGCAAAAATCACACACTTTAAATGATAACGATTAGCGGCCATTGCTAATCCAATTCCTGTATTACCAGCTGTAGCTTCAACGATGGTATCTCCTTTTACAATACGTTTTTCTTTTAGCGCAGTTTCTACAAGATATTTCCCTAGTCGATCTTTAATACTTCCACCAGGATTAAATTGTTCTAACTTCGCATAAATTCGTACATGTTCATCACTAAAACTTTCTAATAATACTAGTGGCGTTTGTCCTATTAAATCATAAGTAATCATATCTTTCGTTCAATACACTCAAGTAATGTCTGAACATACCTACTTTCTATCATCATATTCATTTCCAATATTTAATTTTAATTCTTACTCAACCGCTATGAATTATACGCTAACTTATATCTTATTGCAAAAAGCTAGATTCTTTATGTAAAATGTAATTAGTTATTGCTTTTAAATACTCATGTTATGATAAAAGTGAACCACTGGAAATGAATTAAATTTTACGATGAATCAACGTACAAAGGAGACTCGATGATGACATCTAAAGCAGACTTATCTTTATCCGTCTTTACTAAGGATGACTATAAAAATTTAAATTATAAAAATAGTACTTTTAGAAACTCAATGTACGACGAAATTGAAGTAAATAAAAGTCACTTTAAACATTGTGATTTTAGTGAAGGTATTTTTAAGAATGTAAGCACTATTTCAAATTCAAAAATTATCAATTGTAATTTTGATAAAAGTATCTTTGAAAATGTAAATTTTTTCAAGACGCTTATTAGTAAATCAAATTTAACTGTTACCTCATTTGATGAAAATCATTTTAATACATTAACGATTGAACATTCTATTTTTAAAAATAGCAATATACGTAATGTAAAATTTGATAACGTCACGTTTAAAAAAGTGATTTTTGAAAACGTCACTATGGATTTGTGTCATTTTGAAAATGTAAAAATAAAAGATTGTATATTTAAACATGTCACTATTAATAATTCTTCAATTCCTGAAAAATTATTAAAAGAATTACATAAACAAGATGTTACGTTTGAAAATATGTAATTCAATTATCATTATGCTAAACAGAGTCTAGAACAACAATTTGTATCCTAGACTCTGTTTATTCTTGTTAATATTAAAATAATTGAACAATAAAAACTAATATAATAATAACTGGCATAATATATTTAATTAAAATATACCATGGAACAAAAAGTTTAAATTTATCTTTTCCAAAGCTCTCTTTTAATGCTTGTTTATCTAGTAATTGACCTACAACTAATGTCGTTCCTAATGCTCCTAATGGCATCAAGATATTCGATACGATAAAATCCATATTATCAAAAATTGTACCCGCTCCAAACTTAATTCCACTTAAACTGCTAAATGATAGTGTTGCTGGGATACTAATAACAAATACTAATATACTTGCAATAACTGATATAGCTTTTCGTTTAGTATTATCATTTTTAGTGAAATTTGAGACATTTAATTCCAATAAAGAAATAGAAGACGTTAATGCTGCAAATAAAAATAGAATTAAGAAAATTAAATAAAATACAATACCAAAGCCCATTTGATTAAATACTAACGGTAACACTTTAAATAAGAGTCCTGGTCCTTCTTGAGGTGCATAACCAAATGTTTTTAAGGCTGGAAATATTGCAAGTCCTGCTAATACAGAAACTAAAATATTCATAATAACAATTGACATGGCGGAAGATTTAATCGTCATTTCTTTAGGCGCATAACTCGCATACGTAATCATCCCTGTCGTTCCTAATGATAGTGTAAAGAACGATTGACCTAACGCAAATAAGACACCTTTAACTGAAATATCTTCTATTCTCGGTTGTAATATATAGCGAACGCCCTCTAATGCTCCGTCTAATGTCAATGATTTAGCAACAACAATAATTAGAAAAACAAATAATAAGGGCATCATCATTTTAGAAGCTTTCTCTAAACCTTTTTCTACACCTAGCATAACGATGACCATGGTTAAAAGAATAAAAATGCCCTGTCCCAACACAGTTAACCACGGGTTACTAATTATTTTTTCAAATTTAATTTGAGTTAATGACGTATGTTCAACAGATAATAATTGTAAAAATACATTTCCAATATATATAACAATCCAGCCACCGATAACACTATAAAAGCCGAATAAAATAAAAACAGCTAAATTTCCATTCCACCCAATAATATTTAACCATTTTTTTCCTGTTAATTTACTATAGATTCGAGTCGTATAAGTGCGCCCCATTATTCCTACCGTAAACTCCATAATCAGTAACGGTAATCCTACAAAAATAGTAAAGATTAAAAATAAAAATAAAAATGCGCCGCCACCATAAATGCCAGCCATATATGGAAACTTCCACATTGCGCCTAATCCTATAGCAGAACCAGCACTTGCTAGAATAAATCCAGTTGAGGTTTTCCATTGTGATTGATTACTCATTTTCTATCTCCCTTTAACGCGTTAAAGCATGTGTGCGATTAAGTTCTACTCTAACACGTCTGACCAAATAGTGCAATATACATATAAATGAGTATTAAAAAAGATAAGAATAGAGGTAAATGACATATCTCAACTATTCTTATCGTTTAAACTTACTGATATATTTATTTTTCAAAATCATATATTATGGATTGACCTTCATTTACTTCTTGAATATTTAAACTTTCGATATGATCAACGTTAATGTAATGAACTTGTGAGTCATCTTTTAAAAATAAATAGACCAATTCATCAAACTCATCAATAATACGCTGTACGCATGTGTCATAGTCTGGACCATCTTGGAACGTTTTAAATTCTTTATAAGTAGTTCCAGAAACTGTTGTATATATAAGTAAGAATGTACGTTTCATCTTATTACTCCTTTATTTAGATTTAAAAAAAGTTACGACTTGAGTGATAACGTCTTCATGTCCATCTCCATAAGTCATTAAATGACGACTTAACGGATGACATGTTAAATCTTTGTTATTACTATCAATATGATTAAAAATATAATGTGCACTATTTTGATAAAAGGCATCATCATTACCGCCATACAAAATACGAGCGGGAACTTGTATACGTTCTAATTCATTAGAAATTATCTCAATAAATGCTTTAAATTCTGCGATATGTGGTTGATAATCTTGAATTGTCCCAAGTTGTTGTTTTGAAGTAGTTTCATCAAATTTCAATAATTGATTCATGCGCTGACCATAACGTTTCATACGCCACGCAATACTTTTTTCTTCTTTTTCACTTGGTGCAGACATCACTGCTATTTTAGAAACATCAAATAACTCAGCTAACTTTAATGTAAATAGTCCTCCTAGTGAGATACCCGTTACAAAAATAGTGTCAAACCCTTTATTTTTTAAAAATTGATACCCTTCTAATACATCATTCCACCAATCCTGAATCGTAAATTGAGTAAATTGGTCTAAAGGTAAGCCATGTCCTTGATAATTTGGTGCAAAGCATGTGAAGTTTTCTTCATTAAGCGCCTTAGCTAATGGTTTTACATCACGAACAGTTCCTGTAAATGAGTGAAGTAATAAGATCGCTTCTTTTCTTGAACCTTCTAAATAAATTGGATGTGGTGATTTGATTTTCATAGTATTCTCCCCTTCTTAAAATACTTATGTTATGAAACTTAAGCTTTACTTCTTTTTTAATTTAATATTAAAGAGTGGTAACATCATTGAAAATAAAGCAATCCAAATCATTCCTAACGAAAAACCACCAATGACATCAGTTAGATAGTGGGCGTGGAAATATAACCGACAACTTAATACACCTATCCAAAATATAACGACAACTATAGCAATACTATATCGTATCGCTTTATTTTTAATAAGTGGAATAACAACTAAGAGTATAGCTAAAGCAAATAATGTACTGGCATTTGAATGACCACTTGGAAATGAATATCCATGGTCTACTAAAAGATGGTTATACGGACGAGGACGAGCTATTATTTGTTTAATTAAGAAATTAATATAAGTTCCTGTGTAAATCGTAACTAATAACCACAATGAAAGTTTATAATTTTTAAAAATTAAGATAAGTGCTAAAAATAACGTTATGTAGAGAATGGATTTTACTTCTCCAAAATTAGCACAAAACGTCATCATTTTATGCCAAATTGGACCGTCATAGTGTCTTCTAGGTTTACCAAAATAGTTGGTCAACGCATGTAATGAATTTAAATCTAATTTTTGCACTAGTGTGGTATGATAAATGACATTCATTGCCGTTATTATAAAAATAATTAATCCAACAACAAACATAGAAATAGTTTTGGTTGGCGATACTTCTAATTTATCTTTCATACTTGTTTTTCCTTTACTACATTTGATCCTAATATTTTATAAAAAGCTTTCAAATGATGTATCTGTTCTTCATATTTATTAAAGTTTGAAGAGGATAACCACTTATTCAACCTTTCTTTATTATCAATAAGTTGTTTCACATACGTCATAAAGCTTTCTTTATCATAAAAAGGTTCGTCATAAAGATGATACGTCCAGTTAGCCTCTGAAGATGTATCACACCGTTCATTATATCAATCATCAATATGTTGACTACTTAACTCATTGATTGTATTACCCTTTTATACCTCTAGGATCAGGATAGTCGGGCAAATGATAATGAGTAAGAGATTTTCCAATTAGCTGATTGAATTGATCGCATCTCTATCCCTCTTTTAATGTTAGTTAGATTTTACAATAAATGATGAAAATTTGCTTGTAAAAAAAGAGATTAGGAAGTATTTTATATAAAGTTTCCTAATCTCTTCTCGTATTTATAACATTTTATTTTAAAGTGATTTTTCAAGGTTTTTATCTAACTTAAAAACAATAATACGTTCACCAGTAATTGTACTTAAATCACTATGAAAGCTTTTAACTTCAGTACCTGTGATTTTGAAAACAAGTTGCATTAAATCATCTTGTCCTGATTCCACCAATTCTGACCGTGTACGTTTAATGTTAAGTAATCCTTCTTGTGTTTCACATACGCGATACTCCGCAGGCGTCAAAATACCTTGTAAGTTGACGATAATCATATCTCGTAAAATATCTGTCTTTACTGACAACGAACCACGTCCAAGAAAATCTTTTTCCCATTGCGTAATTGCTTTACTAATTTCTGCTTCATACATGCCTTTCGATTTCGTCATTGTTATAACAAATCTCCTAATGTTTAATTAACACTAGTGTATCATTTTTTAAATTAAAATCGAATATCTTACCAATCTTTAAAACTACCGTTTTCATCAATACTTGCAAGACGTACCCATTGATGATCGACTTTTTGTTTAAACTTAATATTATCATTAAGTAAACGTTGTATATAACGATCTGGTGCTTGAATCACGACTAATAATCGAATTGGAGCGTGATAAATTTTATTGTCTCCTGCCATCACAGACTGCCATGGCAATCCAGCTAATAAATCACTTGAGTTCCCTTGCATAACGCCAACACCAGAAGTGACAGATTGTGTTGTTTTATTACCACTACCATAAAAATGCGGTGCCACTGTAGAGGCATAATACTGTAGGTTAATCCACTGTGCAACGAGTGCTGGCCCAGAAATAATTGTATTTAGTAATTGACCATCAGGATCTTTCGCATAATCATAATTATGTAAAAATGCACGTCCTTCTAAATTACTACCTTCTGTAATACTTCGTTGCCCAATAATAAATTCTGCATTACGTGCTAAACCCCATTCTGGACGGATTTCGCTCCAATCATTTGCAAAGCGATGTGCTTCCGCCATTGGATGTTTCAATTCCCCATCGCTTAAACGAGGTAATTGAGCAAGACGTTCTAAATTTGCATGATAACTTACACGTGGCATGGCTTCTTCTAAAATATCAAATGCTTTCTTTGCTTCTGATGTTAATGAGGGAACGTAAATCCATTCTAATTCATCAATTGATGTTTTATGTTCTGCAGCAACAAATACTGTCTCATCCGGAATAAGAATGCCTTCAGCGGCTAACCCTTGACGTACTAAAGGTAAATTGCACATCATGGCAAGTAATTTCGCATTAAATCCACTTGAAGCTCCTCCACAAGCACCACATTCTAATGATGCATGGTAGGGATTATTGTTTGTTTCGCTTCCATGCCCTCCAAGTACTACTAATGGTGCAAAATTTGTAGTTAAATCCATTAATTGTAACGCTTGTTTCGTAAAAGCAATTTGTTCTTCTTCAGTAAATCCAACAGGTAAATCACTATGTACATGATGATCTCTATCAATCGTTAGCTTAGCATTCGGTTTTTTTAACCAATTTTTAGTAAATTTACGAATAAATGCACCTGTTTTCTTTGGCATTAATGTACTTGCAAGTGTATTTAAACTTAAAAATGGCCCACTTAATTCTGGTAATAATAAACTAGGTAGCACATTATTCTTCATTAATTTAAACGTATAAAACATGGATGTAATAGAATGTTGCTGTTGATTATACGTATTTAATGCATGTCGCTCTGCATATTCTTTAATAGTATATGCAGGAGGCACCATCACTGGTAAAGAATCATGACTAAACTGTTCATCTAATGCTTTTTTTCGTATAGGTAAACCAAAGAAACCTGCAATTCCTATCGTTTCAAATGGCCCTTGATTTTCTAAATGACGACGAAATGGTTCAGAACGTACATCGATACAAAATGCAAGTTGCACTTTTGTAGGTTGTTTGTCACGCTTGACCGATTTATCGTAAATCATCTCAACGAGTTTGCGTTCGTGAGTTTCTTCCCAAGCCTCTAACCATAATTTCTTGAAGTATAATGGATTAAAATCATGGGCAAACTTCAAGTGTTCAATTTGATTCTCAATGGACATCTCAGCCCATTCATCAATCGTCATTTCACCATAATATAACCATTTACTCACAAGTTCTTTTATTCTTTTTTCAACATTTAAGACTGCCGGACGGCTCATTTTTTCAGTATCTAATAGAATACATTCCATTGTAAGGCGTATTGCAAGGTATTGAGTTAATAAGTCTTTTTCATGTTCATGTTTTTCAGCACGATAATACATCATGCCTGCCCAACCTGGTAACGATAAAAGATGTCCAGTTAAATAAAATTCATATTCATCTTCAGCAATATCTAGATGATTGAGTGCCATGATTAATGCGTCTTCATAGTTGTGTGGTAACATCTTAATCATTTTACGTTGCGTTTTAGTCAACATTGGATCATATTTTGCTAAATGTAACCAGGCTACATAGAACCCTTCTTCGCGTTTAGGCATTGTCCAACTGGATTGGAAAGTATCTAAATATAATTTTGACCATTTAATAATATGAGTATTTAACTCATCCATTAAAGATTCGCCTTTAGCATTAAATGCATTTGCACTTTTTGACCGTGCATAAGCAAATGACTCATTTTCGAATACTTTTTTGAGTTTTGAGACTTCTAATTTCAGATAGGCTTCTTTAGTAATTAAATCTCTCGGAATATCTTTAATATTCATAGCATTTTTGCAGTACGTATCAACGTGAGTCTTAGGAATATCCGTCTTATAAGATTGAATCGCGTGTTGTACTTCTTCTTCAACGATATGTTTATCAATCTCACCATTTTCAAGCGCCGTCATTACAGAAGCATGGCTTGGATATAAATCAATATCACGCACATGTTTAAACCATTGCGCAACTTGATCAAAGGTTTGATACTCAAGTTCTTCCCATGGATTACGTGCTGCAAAGATTGAAATTGGTGAAAGTGGCGTAATCACACGACGTGCAGATTGAACAACGTCTTCTATATTAATTGTCATGTAAATGTTCACCTCTTATAAATATTTCTTTAAATAGTTTGGATGGCTTTCTACAGATTTAAATTTAGCTTCTCCAATTTTAATTAACCATAAGTAAACTTTAGCAAAGGCTGTAGATGTACGATGGCGAGCGACCCAAATACTAAAAATACTACCTAACACTAAAATCGCAATACTAATTATAATACTAATTAACGGTGGATGGGCAGGAGCCATATATACATGATGAAGTATATTAACAAATACTTGATGAGTCACAATATAAACCATTGCAACAACTACAATCATTGTAATACCTATAAAGCGTCCCATTACTCCTTTATTTAATGCCACAAGTTGATTCCATGATACAGAGATAGACCATGCTAAGATAAATGCACTAATCAAAATATATGGACTATGGTCACTTGTCATAAAAAACACAATTGCAATAATCAATGCAAGAGCCCTTCCAAGTATTATCCATCCATATGATTTCTTAATATTAGGTGGAGTTGGTATATTAAATCGTCTGACAACTGAGCCTGATTGTAAGAATAACGTGGCTTTAAATATACCATGCAATATTAAATGGATAATCGCAGCTGAATAAACACCCATCGCACATTGAACGAGCATAAAACCCATTTGACTCATCGTTGATCCAACAAGTTGTCGTTTATAATCAACATGTACTAAACTAATGCCCGAACCAATCAATACTGACATACTAGAAATAATTAATAATATTGTAAGAGCAATAGAATTATCAAATATCGGTGAAAAACGCGTTAAAATAATGCCCCCCGCATTAACTATACCGGCATGCATAATAGCTGATACAGGTGTAGGCGCAACAACTGATTCAATTAACCAACTCTGAAATGGATATTGCGCAGCTGGAATAATAACAGCAACAACAAGCAATAAGTCAATAACTAATTTTAGACCATGATTTAGAGCATAGTCATAATTTTGAGAAGGATCGATTGTCCATTCTCCTGTTCCTATGTATAGCAAAATAACCGCAATTAATAGCGCTAACCATCCAATAATAAAGGAACGTGCAGAAACTTTTGCTGCCTCTGCTGGCACTTTCCAAGTTTTATTCAATTTAATTAGTTGTGTTAAACAACATAACGTTAATCCCCAACATAAAGTCATTAAACGTAAGTCATTGCTTAACCAACCTAGTGAAGCAAAAACAGTTGTAAATGTATATAAAGGAAAATACTTACGATAATTGTGATCTCCTAATAAATAACGCGTTGAAAACTTTTGAATAATAAAACCTAACGCTAAAACAAACGCACCTACTAACCAAACAAATTTATCTAATGTAAATATGCCAATAACTTCTCTTTCGTTTATATTTACTAACCCTACAATACCTACAATAACTGGTAATAGAAGTAAAGCTAAGTGAAATCTTATGTATTTAACTGGAACTGAGGGAATTAATACAATCAATCCACTTAACGCTGCTATAATAAGCGTTATAAAAAATAATATAAGTAAACTACTCATACTTAACATTATCATTCCTCCACTTTTAAACTGTAACCTATATATAACTATCGCTTATAATATAATAAAACACCTACAATAGTTTAGTTTTATCCCATTAAAAAAGGACGACTATCTATTGTAGGCTTCTTTTATGCTCATTCAATATATTTATTAATGCTCTTTAAGCAACCTATAATTTAGATTTAAGTACATCAGTTTTACCCTTCAATTAAACAATAAAGTGCATGATACTTTTTGTCTCATTGCTTGATATAAACCTATGTATAATTTGATGCATATTAAATACAATATATGAAAATATCAACTAAAAGTCAAATTTCTAATATAAAAGATAACAGTCATATCATTTCAACTTTCCTTTTTATATCAATTTTGTTTAAATAATACCCCCAAAAATATTATAAACTCAATCTTTAATTACTAATATATAAAAAGAGTTTGAGACGATAAAGTATGTCCCAAACCCTCATGGATAAAATGAATTTACTTCATTACTTATAAAATAACATACTTTGTTCAATATTCATGTAACAATTCTGTGAAAACGCTTAATTTTTTTGTAAAGTTTTTTTATATTTTATTTGCTTTTTTTGAATAATGAAGGATGACTATCATATTTTTGTGATTGCCTTAGCTATTTTTTCGGTTTTTACTAAGTCGTTATGGACACATATATTAGATTTACAATAATTCTATGGGTTCTTAAATACATTTGGCGAACCAAAAATGAATTTCAAAGATAATTGGTTCAATGATTTTATGACATTTCTAGCATCATACGGCGATATTGCAACCTTTATTACCCTTACCCTTATCATCGCAACTATCGTTTTAATTAAGCGACGCTTCTTATTAGCAATAGGGTTACCGACAACAGTAGCTTCAGCAGGTATCATAGGCATTGCGTTAAAAGACATCATTCATCGTTCAAGACCTTATGATCACTTAACAATTGATGCAAGATTTTCATTCCCAAGCGGACATGCTTTAACAAGTACGATGGTTATTTTTGCTCTTATTTTTGTACTTATCCTTAAATTAGGAAATATTTGGGTAAAATACATAATAAATACGGTGTTAATTGTAGTATGGTTAGGTATTTTATTTTCAAGATGATACTTCCATGCTCACTATCTCACTGACGTAGTTGGCGGTATCTTTTTTAGTTTTTCATGGTTATTCATGTCATTGATGATGGCTTCAAAAAGTAAACTGTAGAGCGTCACTACAACAGAGAGGACAATTATTTCAATCAAAAAGAAATTAGCATAAACGTCCAAATTATTGAATTTAATATAAAAAAAGCGAGCATTTCTCACGAAAATGCTCGTTTTTTAATGGGCTACTCCCATTCTATAGTGCTTGGTGGCTTAGAAGTAATGTCATAGACGACACGGTTTACATGGTCTACTTCATTAACTATGCGACTAGAAATTTTTTGTAACACTTCCCAATCGATACGTGCAAAATCACTTGTCATACCATCAATTGATGTTACAGCACGAATACCTACTGTATGATCATACGTACGATAATCACCCATAACACCTACAGATTGAATACCTGGTAGTACTGTGAAGTATTGCCAAATCTCTCTTTCAAGACCTTCTTCTCGAATCACTTCACGTAAAATCGCGTCAGATTCACGAACGATTTCTAATTTATCTTCAGTAATTTCACCTAACACACGAATACCTAAACCAGGACCTGGGAATGGTTGTCTCCATACTAAATGTTCAGGAATACCTAATTCAATACCTAAGGCACGAACTTCATCTTTAAATAATGTATTAATAGGTTCAATCAATTCAAATTCCATGTCTTCAGGTAATCCACCTACATTATGGTGAGATTTAATTGTTTGCGCTGTCTTTGTACCTGATTCAATCACATCTGTATAAAGTGTACCTTGTGCTAAGAAATCAACATCTGTTAATTTAGCCGCTTCATCATCAAACACATATACAAATTCATTACCAATGATTTTACGTTTTTTTTCTGGATCAGAGACGCCTTTTAGTTTTTCCATAAAACGTTCTTTGGCATTTACACGAATAATATTCATATCAAAGCCTTCACCGAATTGTTCCATTACCATATCGCCTTCGCCTTTACGAAGTAAACCATGGTCTACAAAAATACATGTTAATTGGTCACCAATGGCCTTATGCAATAATACTGCAACAACTGATGAATCTACACCACCGCTCATTGCACATAATACTTTACGATGACCTACACGTTCACGAATTTTTTCGATTTCAATTTCAATGAAGTTTTCCATTGTCCATTCACCTGTACAATTACATACACGACGGACAAAATTTCTTAGTAAATCATTACCGTATTCTGTGTGACGTACTTCTGGATGGAATTGTACACCATAAATACGACGTTTTTTATCTTCGATGGCAGCATAATTTGTACTTGGGCTATCAGCAATAACTTCAAAACCTTCAGGAATTTCAATGACTTTATCTGAATGACTCATCCACACTGTTTGTTCTTCTGGTAAACCAAAGAATAACTCATCAGATTTTGCTTTAATAATTGCTTTACCATATTCACGTTCATTTGCACGTTCAACTTTACCGCCTAATAGTTTGGTTGTAAGTTGCATACCGTAACAAATACCTAACACTGGAATACCTAAATTATAAATCTCAGGATCAATTGTAAATGAACCTTCTTCATAAACAGAGTTTGGACCTCCTGAAAGAATAATACCTTTAGGATTCATACGTTTAATTTCATCTATAGAAATTTCATGATCGTGTAATTCACTGTAAACGCCCATTTCACGAATACGACGTGTAATTAACTGGTTATATTGACTACCGAAATCTAGGACAAGAATTAATTCTTGTTCTTTAGCCATTTCCATAATAGTAAATCTCCTTTAAATTTAATTTATGTAAACAATAGAAAGACGCTTTTCATATTTATAAAGACAATACATCGTTTCAACCTCTATAAATATTTTATAGAAAAGCGTACTTTCTTAATTTAATCGTTTCTTGCTCACCTTACATTAAAATGAATAGTTTGGTGATTCTTTAGTAATTTGTATGTTATGTGGATGACTTTCAGCTAAACCTGCAGGGCCCATACGTGTGAATTGTGCTTCTTCACGTAATACTTTTAAGTTTGGTGAACCAGTATAACCCATACCAGCTCTTACTCCACCCATAAGTTGATAAATGGTATCTTGTAATGGTCCTTTATAAGCTGTGCGACCTTCAATACCTTCTGGAACAAATTTTCTAGGAGACTTATCTTCTTGGAAGTAACGATCATTTGACCCTTTTTCCATTGCTCCAAGAGACCCCATTCCACGATATACTTTATATTGTCTACCTTGGAAGACTTCAGTAGCGCCTGGGCTTTCTTCAGTACCAGCTAATAAGCTACCTAACATAACAGCATGACCACCAGCCGCTAATGCTTTAATAATATCACCAGAGAATTTAATACCACCGTCAGCAATAATCGCTTTACCATGTTTACGTGCTTCAGTAGCACAGTCATATACTGCAGTAATTTGTGGTACACCTACACCTGCAACGACACGTGTTGTACAGATTGATCCAGGTCCAATACCTACTTTAACCACGTCTGCACCTGCTTCAAATAAAGCGCGTGTGGCTTCAGCAGTTGCAACATTTCCTGCAATAATTGTAAGTTCAGGATATTTATCTTTCATTTTTTTGACTTGCTCAATCACACCTTTAGAATGTCCATGCGCTGTATCAATAATTAACGCATCTACTCCTGCTTCTACAAGTTTTTGTGCACGAATTTCGGTGTCTTTAGATGTACCGATAGCTGCTGCTGCAAGTAAACGACCATGCTCATCTTTCGCAGCATGAGGGAATTCAAGTACTTTTTCTATATCTTTAATTGTGATGAGACCTTCTAAACGACCCTTTTCTACTAATGGTAGTTTTTCAATTTTATGCTTTTGAAGGATTGCTTCCGCTTCATCTAATGTTGTACCAACTGGAGCTGTAATTAAATTTTCTTTAGTCATCACATCTGAAATTTTAATTGAGAAATCCTCAATAAAACGTAAGTCACGATTTGTAATAATACCAACGAGTGTTCTTGATTCTTCATCTTTTACAATAGGCACACCTGAAATACGATATTTACCCATTAATGCTTCTGCTTCATAAACACTTTCATCTGGTGTTAAGAAGAATGGATTCGTGATAACACCATTTTCTGAACGTTTTACTTTTTGTACTTCATCAGCTTGCTCTTCAATGCCCATGTTTTTATGGATGACACCTAAACCACCTTGACGTGCCATAGCAATAGCCATTTTAGATTCAGTTACTGTATCCATACCAGCAGAGATAACTGGAATATTTAATTTAATTTTATCTGATAATTCTACGCTTAAATCAACATCACTTGGTAATACGTCTGATGCAGCTGGAATTAACAAAACATCGTCGAAAGTTAATGATTCTTTAGCAAACTTATTTTCCCACATTTATAACACAGCCTCCATTTTTTATATAGTTAGTCTTATTATTTCACATTTTCGTCGTTTTGTTTATACTTTATACCGTTAAAAAAGAAATTAAGAATAATAGCAGAGATTGCTCCTAAAACAATACCATTTTGAGTTAACCAAGCGAACTGTTCTCCTAAAGCTTTAAATGCTTGAGGTACAGCACTAATTCCTGTACCAAGTCCGACTGATACAGCAATAATTAATAAATTATTTTGATTTTTGAAGTCAATATTTCCTAAAATACTTACCCCATAAGCCATTACCATACCAAACATAGCAATCATTGCACCGCCTAACACAGGTAAAGGAATAATATTAGCCAGAGCACCTAATTTAGGTATACAACCACATATTAAAAGTAAGACTACCATTCCATATATGATTTTATTTTTCTTAGCTCCAGAAAGTGAAACAAGTCCTACGTTTTGCGAATAAGCTGTATAAGGGAAAGCATTAAAGATTGATCCTAAAATGATGGCTAGACCTTCCGCAGTGTAACCTTTACGAAAATCTTTACGTTCAAGCTTACGACCAGTGATTTCACTTAATGCATGATATACACCTGTTGATTCGATCAGACTTACAATTGCTACAATTGTAAACACTAATGTTGCACCGAAATCAAAGCCAAATCCTGAGAAACGGAATGGTCGTGGAATACCGAGCCAATGTGCGTCACCAACTTGGCTAACATTAACTAATCCAAATATACTAGCCAATATCGTGCCTATAACTAAACCAATCAAAATTGCAATAGATTTTAAGAATCCCGTTGTAAATCGTTGTAATAGTAAGATAACAATAAGTGTCACTCCACCTAAAATTAGATTTTTAGGGTTACCATAATCTTTAGCACCTTGACCACCAGCAAGATAATTCATAGCAACGGGCATTAAGTTAATTCCGATAATTGTAACGACACTACCTGTAACAACAGGTGGGAAAAATTTAACTAAATAAGAAAAGAATGGAGCAATGATTACAACTAAGATACCTGATAGGAACAATGATCCATATAACACGTCTAAACCTTTAGTCTGTCCAATTAAAATCATAGGTGCTACAGCAGTAAATGTACATCCTAAAACAATAGGTAGTCCTGTACCAGTAATCTTATTTGCTTGTAAAAATGTAGCTACTCCACACATAAAAATATCTACTGTAATTAAATAAGCAATCTCTTCAGGTGAAAATTTTAAACTTGTTCCTACAATGATAGGTACTAAAATAGCACCTGCATACATTGCTAATAAATGTTGTACACTTAAAATTAAATTTTTCATTCATCTTCACCTAGTAAAGTCACTTTATTCCCTGCTAAGGAAGCAACTTTACATAATGAAGAAACAGTTAAACCAGCCTCTTCCAATCTTTGTTGTCCATCTTGGAAACTTTTTTCTACAACAATTCCTACGCCTACTGTTTCTGCTTTAGCTTGTTGTGCAATGTCGTACAATCCAAGTGAAGCATCACCATTTGCTAAGAAATCATCAATAATTAATACTTTATCTTCAGGCCCTAAAAATTCTTCTGATACAATCACTGTACTTGTTTTATTTTTAGTAAATGAATGGATATCAGTACTGTAAAACCCATCTTTTAAAGTACTTGGCTTTGCTTTTTTTGCAAATAAGCATGGCACATCGAAATGTAATGCAGCCATGATTGCAGGAGCAATACCGGAAGCCTCAATAGTTAAAATTTTCGTAATCCCTTTACCCTTAAATTGTTTATAAAATGTTTGACCCACTTCATACATTAATTTGGCATCAATTTGATGATTTAAAAATCCATCAACTTTTAATATTTTTTCATCAATGACTACGCCATCTTCCTTGACTTTTTGTTCGAGCGCTTCCACTTCAAAACCTCCTAAACTTTATATAAAAAAACCCGAAACTTTTATCTAGTTTCAGGATCTATAAGTGAACAAGTACGATACACATTCATTTGTAACTTAGAAGTAAATGATTTAGATTTATAGATGATAAACAATACTTTACATTATACAAATGATAATATAATACAAGACATCTTAGCCAATCCTCAAACTTCTCATTAACTTCCTTACCTTTGTACTTGAACTCATAGTCGCGTTGTTTATGGCAACACGGTAGAAACTTCTAAAGCCATATTCTTCAGATTATATGAGCAATATAAATTATTTAATGATAATAGCAAATTTTAAGCTTATTTTCAATAACTGATGGAGAGTTTATCCTTGTAATCACGCTACTTATAAATGTAAGCGTTTAATGTCTTATTAAAAAAACCGTATTTGTAAATTACATATTTTTAATTATATAATTATATCGAAACGTTTTATATCTATTCATTAGGGTATAATTATTTAAAAGTAGCATGAAATGATGGAGGACGATGAATATGCCAGATATTACAGTTCTAGATAATGAAAATCAAATTTACAATGTGATTGAAAAGAAAAAAGCAGAAGGATATTCAGAAAATGAGATATTTGTTATCAGTGAATCTAAATTACATTTAGATGATTTACATAATTCTCAAGTAACACTTATAGCAACAAGTGGTTCATTCAGTGATCGCATGTCACGCTTATTAACCGGTGAAGATGGTGAAGAAGCTGTATTGAATAATTTCAAACTATCTGATAACCAAGCAGAACAATATAAAAAAGATGTGCTTGATGGCAAATTTTTAGTAATCACTAGAAAAGACGCTTCTTCACATAATGAAGTTGAAAAAAACAACGCAGCTTATGAAGAAGTTGATATCACTCATTACGCTAATGAGTCTGATGGTCCAAAATCTTAAAAATAAGTTTAACCATTCATTGTATTTAATCATGTCGATTGTTAAATGAACATACGTTTTTACAAAGTAACAGTCAAAAATTAATATATGCTTCTTTCAAAGTAAAGTGTGAATCGTTTATAACTTTGAAAGAAGTTTTTTATTATATTTTGTATTATGATGTGCTACTTTACACATGTGCTATACTTAAAAAAATATAATGCGGGGAGATCGCTATGAAATTTCACACTATTTATTCTTTAGAAGACGCTTATTATCAAAAAGCTGTCGAGTTTTATAATAAACAATTAGATGTTGATTTTTTTGAAGACAGCACTATCACAAAACAATCCTTACAGAATAATAAAACAGAAAATGATTATGTTTTGATTGTTGGTATTGAGAAAGAAAATATAATCAGTTTGGCCACAGCACACTACGAAGCAACAACAAATTCAGCATTTCTAGTCCACTTATTAGCTGTAGTTGATTCAAATTATAATGAAATCATATCTCAAACTTTAAATGAAGTTGAAACACACCTAAATATATTATCTAATAAAGTACATTCTAGAGATATTAACTTTTTAATGATTGAAGTCCCGAAACATGATAATAGCATATTAGATAATCAATTAATTAAACGACGTCATCATATCTTATTAGAAAATGACTTTGAACAACAATATGACATTGACTACTTGCATCCTAATTATACGTTTGAAGAAACACCTATACATACTGACTTATTTATTAAATCTAACATTGAACTTACAAAAGACATCTATCCTGCTAGTGTGAAATCTAATTATATTCTCAAATATGTATTTGCGAATGGAATTTCTAGAGATATTATATATCCCCTTTTAGAAAAGATGAATTTACGTTCATCCTTATAGAATACTTGAAAAGAGCGATATAAAAGGTTAAACTAATATGCGAGGTTAGACTGACGTTTCACTTACCGAAGACAAACGTCAGCGTAAATGAATGAATATATTATTTAAATACGAAAGGACTTCATTATGTTAACTAAAGAATTTGCTCAACGTGTCGAGCTAAGTGAAAAACAAGTCCGTAAAATCGTCCAACATTTAGAAGAACGAGGATATCATCTTAGCAAGACTGAATATCGTGGTCGTGAGGCTACAGATTTTAAAGAAGAAGATATTGAACTTTTCCAAGATATTGCAGAAAAGGTAAAACAAACAAATAGCTATGATTTAGCTTTCGAAGAATTAGAAAAAGAAAAAGACTTTTTACAAGTTATCGTTAAAGAAGACCAACAACAGTTACCTGCTGATCAAGGCGTTACACAATTAGTAGAAGACTTACGTACCGAAATACAAAAAATGCGTGAAGAACGTCAAATGTTAGGTCAAATGATTACTCAAGTTCATCAACAACAAAATGAACTTAAGGAATTACAAAGTCAAATTACTGAAAAATTGGAGGCAAATAATGAGTCATTAGTTGCCATTCAAACAGCTCAAAAAGAACAATCTGATTATACTAAAAATAATTTGGTTAAAGAAATTAATGATAACAATCAACAAGCGATTGATACTTTAAAAGAGCATCAAACTTATGTTTCATCTTCAAATGAGAAAAAAGGATTCTTAGCTAGACTATTTAATCTTTAATGTCACAACTGTATATAGTGCTATTTACTAAAACAGGATTGAAATTAAAAAATTTCAATCCTGCTTTTTTGTTTTAATACTCATTTTGTATCTATTTATCATTAGTTTGTAAAAACATTTAATAATTTATGTTATTTAAAGTATTGAATTATTATATATTTAATACTATTCTTATTAAATGTGTCGGATTTAACTAATAAAAGGAGAATCATTATATGGGAACATTATTTTCAATTATTAACATTGTCATCATGTTGATTTTCATTATCGGCTTATTCATTATGGCTAAAAAACATGTATCATTCCCAAAACGAGTCTTTACCGCTCTAGGATTAGGAATTGTATATGGAATTATTTTACACCTTATTTATGGTGTTAATTCTAAAGTGCTTGAAACCACAACTGATTGGTTTAGCATCGTTGGAGATGGCTATGTGACATTATTACAAATGATTGTTATGCCACTTATTTTTATTTCTATTGTTTCAGCATTTAGTAAGATACAAATTGGCGATAAATTTGCTAAGATAGGTTCTTATATTTTTATGTTTTTAATTGGTACTGTCGCTATTGCAGCCGTTGTAGGTATTTTTTATGCCATTGTATTTGGCCTTGATGCTTCAAGTATCGATTTAGGTAGTGCAGAACATGCACGAGGAAATGAAATTAGTAGTGAAGCGAAGCAGCTTACAGCGAATACACTACCACAACAAATTCTTGAATTATTACCAAGCAATCCTTTCTTAGATTTTACTGGTCAGAGAACAACTTCAACTATTGCAGTAGTAATATTTGCTATTTTTGTAGGATTTGCATACTTACGTGTTGCACGTAAACAACCTGATAATGGTAGCTTATTAAAACGTGGTATTGATGCTGTTTATGCTCTCATCATGTCAATTGTTACCTTTGTTTTAAGATTAACTCCTTATGGAATTATCGCAATTATGGCTTCTACAATTGCAACAAGTGATTTTTCAGCAATTTGGACATTAGGTAAATTCATGATTGCATCTTATGCAGCTTTACTTACAATGTATGTTATTCATTTAATTATTTTAGCGATTATGGGAATCAATCCTATTCGTTATGTTAAAAAAACACTTGAAGTACTGATTTTTGCATTTACATCACGTTCAAGTGCAGGAGCGCTTCCTTTAAATGTGCAAACTCAAACGCAACGTTTAGGAGTACCTGAAGGTATTGCAAACTTCTCAGCTTCATTCGGTTTGTCTATTGGTCAAAATGGATGTGCTGGTATTTATCCAGCAATGCTTGCTATTATGGTTGCTCCTGTTGCTCATGTTGACATCGATATACCATTCATTCTTACACTAATTGGCGTTGTAGTGATTAGTTCATTTGGTGTAGCTGGCGTTGGTGGCGGTGCAACTTTCGCTTCAATTCTTGTATTATCAACTTTAAACTTACCAGTTGCATTAGCTGGTGTATTAATTTCTATCGAACCAATTATTGATATGGGTCGTACCGCTCTAAATGTCAATGATTCCATGTTAGCAGGTACTGGTACAGCACGTTTAACAGGTAACTTAGATAAAGAAAAATTTAATTCTAACCATTATGGAGAATTATCCACAGAATCATAAAATAACAAGAGAGACAGAATTTCAAACAAATTCTGCCTCTCTTTTTTCGGTTTTATTTTATCTTTTCATTAGTCCAGCTTTATTTAATTGCTCTAACATATCTAATCGTGCTTTCCCACTTAAAAATCCAGCAACTTGTTGAGACCAAGTTTCATTTCTTACACCATTTGTACGGTCTTGATAGTATTTACTCACCATTTGATCATAAGCGTTTAATGTTTCTTTTTGGTGTGCTTTATTGCTATTATAGACATTTTTATGGAAGATATGTTCAAAAGGTAAACGTGGTTTTGGTGATCCATTTTCATCCTCAGCTGGCTCTCCTACAGCCATACCAAATAAAGGGAAGGCATATTCAGGTAAGTCTAAAATCTCACGTACACGCCCGACATCATTGCGAAGCGAACCTAAGTATACAATGCCATAGCCCATATCTTCAGCTGCTAAAGCAATATTTTCTGATACTAATGCAACATCGATGGCACCAACTAATAAGCCCTCAGCCGACTCAAATGACGTCTCCATATGTTGTTCTACATCTTCATTAATAAGATTGTGACGATAATAATCTAAAACAAATACAAATAAATAGCCATTGTCTACCACATATTGTTGCCCTGATACTTCTTTGAGTTGTGCTTTAATTTCTGGATCTTCTACTCCAATAATAGAATACGTTTGTAAATAACTAGATGTTGAAGCACTTTGTCCAGCTTCAACTAACTTTCTAACAACACCTTCACTTAAAGGTTGATCTTTAAATCTTCGAACTGAATGATGTTTTTTAGCTAATTCGTAAACATAATCTGACATTAAGTCCACTCCTTTTTTAATTACTGAATATATATTAACAATTTATATTTTATTTTTCTTCAAAATTGCCCTTTATTTTAAATTAAGATTTGCATGCTAAACCAATTAAAGTTATCATAATAATGACAATTTTCAGATATCAAAGGAGAGATACTATGACTCACGCTAACAAAGAAGTTTCAACAGCCTTATATCAAGCTTTTACATCAAAAAAACCGATTAATTTTATCAGTTCCTCTTTTGAACTAAATGAGTTAGAAGCCTATCACACACAAGATGATCTCATTAATCAATTAAAAAATAAGCAAAAATCAGAAATTAAAGGTTACAAAGTAAGTATGACAAGTGCCGCCACTCAAGCCATTGCCAATACAAATGAGCCTGCGTACGGTACTATTTTATCTACTCAAGTCGTCGAGGGGGATAACTCTATCTCATTATCAACATTATTTGATCCATTACTTGAACCTGAACTTATTTTTGAATTAACTGCAGACTTACCAGAGAATGCCGATGTTCAAACCATCTTAGAAAGTGTAAAAGTAGCTCCAGGTATTGAAATTCCTGACGCACGTTATAAAGATTGGTTCCCTAACTTTGCTTTATCAGATTTAATTTCAGATAATACTGCAACAGGTTTAATTGTGGTTGGAAAAAGAGTAACACCTCTTGATTACAAATCATTTGCTGATATTAACTTAAAGTTATTTAAAAATGATCAAGAAATTGAAACAGGACACTCTAGTGACGTACTAGGAAATCCTATTGAATCTATAAAATGGTTAAATAAAAAATTACATTCACATGGAAAACGTTTAGAAAAAGGTCAATTTATTTCTTCAGGTACATTTATTTCACCACTACATTTAGAAAAAGGTATTTATATTGCTGAATACGAGAAAGTAGGAAGCGTAAAAGTAGAAGTCAAAGACTGATTTTAATAAAATAATATTAAAAATACTTGATGCTCTCTTCAAATTTATATGTTTCAAAGCGTAACTTGGAGAGAGTTTTAATCTATTATGTTTGATTCCCATTATCAAATACTATCCTTTAGTTGAGAATATATTTAAGCGAAAAGATGTGTTTTTATTTACAATTTACATTTTTTAATTAAAAAAAATAATCCTCACAATATCTTAAAAAAGTTAATATATTTTATATGAACCTTGTTATATCAGTGCTTTATATTGTTTTTCTTACTTTTAAGTGTATTATGTTGACGAAATAAAATCTACATGTAATAATATTAATCAAGAGATTAGAATTATTATAAATAAGCAATGATTATTATGTAGTTCTAATTTAATATTCGATAAATCAGGAGGAATTTAAGTTATGTCTTTAATCAATAAAGAAATCTTACCTTTCACAGCTCAAGCATATGATCCTAAAAATGATGAATTCAAAGAAGTAAGCCAAGATGATTTAAAAGGTTCTTGGAGCGTTGTTTGCTTCTATCCAGCTGACTTCTCTTTCGTATGTCCAACTGAATTAGAAGATTTACAAAACCAATATAGCCAATTACAAGATTTAGGTGTTAATGTATTTTCAGTTTCAACTGATACTCATTTCGTACACAAAGCTTGGCACGATCATTCAGACGCAATCAGCAAAATCCAATACACTATGATTGGTGACCCTTCTCAAATCATCACTCGTAACTTCGATGTATTAGATGAAGAAGCAGGTTTGGCACAACGTGGTACATTTATCGTTGACCCTGATGGTGTAGTTCAAGCAGCAGAAATTAATGCAGATGGTATTGGCCGTGATGCAAGTACATTAGTAAATAAAATTAAAGCCGCACAATACGTACGTCAACATCCAGGTGAAGTTTGCCCAGCAAAATGGGAAGAAGGTTCTGAATCATTACAACCAGGATTAGACTTAGTAGGTAAAATTTAAGGAGGCATTTAAGTATGCTGAATGCTGATTTAAAACAACAATTACAACAATTATTACAACTTATGGAAGGCGATGTAGAATTTAGAGCAAGTATTGGCTCTGATGATAAATCTAAAGAATTAAAAGATTTATTAGATGAAATCGCTGAGATGACAGATCATATTACAATCGTTGAAAAAGAATTAAAACGCACACCAAGTTTCCAAGTAAGTAAACCTGAAGAAGATACTGGTATCACATTTGCTGGTATTCCTTTAGGTCATGAGTTCAATTCACTTGTGCTTGCTATTTTACAAGTAAGTGGTCGTGCGCCTAAAGAAAAACAAGCAATCATTGATCAAATTAAAGGTCTTGAAGGCAACTACAATTTTGAGACTTATGTAAGTTTAACTTGTCAAAAATGTCCAGATGTAGTTCAAGCATTAAATTTAATGAGTGTAATTAATCCAAATATCACTCATACAATGATTGATGGTGCTGTATTCCGTGAAGAATCTAAGGATATCATGGCAGTTCCTGCTGTATTTTTAGATGGTGAAGAATTCGGTAATGGTCGTATGACAATTTCTGATATTTTATCTAAACTTGGCAGTACACAAGATGCTTCAGAATACGAAGATAAAGATCCATACGATGTATTAATCATCGGTGGTGGGCCAGCAAGTGGTAGTGCTGCAATTTATACTGCGCGTAAAGGTTTACGCACTGGTATTGTTGCAGATAGAATCGGTGGTCAAGTTAACGATACAGCTGGCATTGAAAACTTTATTACTGTTAAACAAACCACTGGATCAGAATTCTCTTCTAATTTAGCTGCACATATCGAAGAATATGATATTGATGCTATGACTGGTATTCGTGCAACTAAAATTGAAAAAACTGATAAAGCTATCCGAGTAACTTTAGAAAATGATGCAGTTCTTGAAAGTAAAACTGCTATTATTTCAACTGGTGCAAGCTGGCGTAAATTAAATATTCCTGGTGAAGATCGCTTAATCAATAAAGGTGTGGCTTTCTGTCCTCACTGTGACGGACCTTTATTTGAAAATAAAAACGTTGCAGTTATCGGCGGTGGTAACTCTGGTGTTGAAGCAGCTATCGATTTAGCAGGAATAGTTAAACACGTGACACTATTTGAATTCGCTCCAGAACTAAAAGCGGATACAGTGTTACAAGAACGTTTACGTTCTTTCCCTAATGTTGATATTCACACAAATGCTAGAACTGCTGAAGTTCTAGGTGAAGATCATGTTACTGGTTTAAGCTATGAAGATATGTCATCTGGTGAAATGAAAGAATTAAGCTTAGATGGTATCTTTGTACAAATTGGCCTTGTGCCAAATACAAAATGGATTGGTGACGCAGTAGAGTTAAATAACCGTGGAGAAGTCGTTGTGGATCGTGAAAATAACACAAACGTTCCTGGTATTTTTGCTGCTGGTGACGTTACTGACCAAAAATATAAACAAATCATTATATCAATGGGTTCAGGTGCTAACGCAGCATTGAGTGCATTTGATTATATTATTAGAAATTAATTTAAAATTTAACTTTCTATATGAAAGTAAAACTTAGAACTTAACCTATCAAATATCTTCATTTTAAGCAGAGTCATTTTATTAACGACTCTGCTTTTTTAATTTACTTTTTTAATGCTATTGCCACAATTTGTTCATAGATTTATATTAATTTTATGTCTTAAACATTCAATTCTGTTTCTATAAGTGATACTCTATTATTATTCTTAAATAGAAATGTTTACTAATAAAGGAGATTATTGAAGTCTATGAAAAAGAGTATGGTTATTAGTAGTTTTTTAGCCCTGTTATTAATGTTAAGTGCGTGTGCACCTAATAATGATAATAATGAAGACAATCATAATCAAAGTAACGGTGTTAATGCACCGAAACATGCTAAAAACTTAACTGAAAATGATATTTTTACATCGAATAAATCTCATCAAAAGCTTACTGAAGATGAAATGAACAAAGCAATCAAAAAATATCTAGATGTTAATAGTGATATTTTAGACAATAAATATATAATGCAAAGTAAAATCGATCGTCAAAGTTCAGGACAAACAAAAATCACTGATAAACAAGCTAAAAAACTTAGTCATTTATCTAATATTGCTGTTAAAAATGACTTACACTTTAAAAAATATGTTGAAAATAACACATTGCCAGACGGCTATAAAGATAATGTAAATCGTATTATTAAGTACTTTCATGCTTTGAATAGTACAATTGCAAATGTTGATGAAAGTATCGAACAACTGAATTATCAACCTCAAAATACAATTAACATTGTAGATGTTCCTACTCATTATGCTGGAGATGTAAATGGCAACCAACAAAATAAAATCAAATCTTTCTTAAATAAGAAAGATATCAAAACAAACGTTTTTGATAAATAGAATAGGGAGTATCCATTTGAATATGTTTTCCCAGTCCATTAATGGTGATGTCCCATATATAAAAAATCTGAGACGATAAATGATGTCTCAGATTTTTTTATAATTCAATGAGATATGGCTTACAATTTTCAATTACTTTAATTAATGCTTCTTCTTTATTTATATAGCCAAAGTAAACCATAATACAACGAATCACAACTTGATGTGCAATAATGACTATCGTGTAATCGTCTTGAATATGAATCGTTTCGAAAAACTGTTTCACTCTATAATAAACATCATTATAACTTTCCCCTTCAGGTGCTTTTTGAATAAAGCTATGTCGAAAATCTTTATAATTTGGATCATGAAAATAACGATGATACATATTGTTTTTCATAAGTTTATCCTTAAATTGACCTTCAAATAGACCCAATGAACGTTCACGTAATAATGATGTGACTGTAGTTGGGGTATCGTAAGGGAAGATATATTGATATGTTTCTTTCGTTCTTGTTAAATCAGATACATACACATCATTGATTTTTATATTATAAAAATATGGCTTTAATTGTTTTGCGCTTTCAACGCCCTTTTCAGTTAAAGGAACGTCTAACTGACCACAATAATATGCTCGATTGTACTTATTATCGTAATTAGACTGTGATTCACCATGTCGAATAAGATATAAATTCATGTTTTACCTCCTATTTCAATTTATTATATTAAATAATAAATGAATGAAGTCTACTAATCATATAAATGATATATTTTTAAATAATATACATTTTTATGATTGTTATTATTTATATTGCATGATACTATTAATATGTAGTTATTTAATAACTACAAGTCTTTTATATTCATGAACATAATACTCCTGGATGACGCCTTAACCCGACGTCATCCTCTTTTTTTAGTTTAATAAATAAAAAAAGAGCACTACATAACGTAGTCCCCTTTAAAATGCTATACCTATTTTTTGATTGCTTTTAAAATTAAAGAAACAATAAAAATAAGAATAATTGCACCGATTAATGCTGGGAAGATTGGTACTCCGCCCCAAACAGGACCCCAAGTACCTAACAATTTACTTCCGATGAATGAACCGATTAAACCAGCAATGATATTACCTAAGATACCACCAGGGATATCTTTACCCATAATCATGCCAGCAATCCAACCGATTAATCCACCAACTATTATCATAATAATAAAGCCCATAGTTAGATTACTCCTTATAGTTTTATTTTGTTTACTTCTTATTCATACCACCTATTTAAATTTTATAAACATAATTATTAAAATAAGTTATTTTTTATAACAAAAATAACTAAATAATAATACCTATATATTTGATTAGTATTTATTCAATTGATGATTAAAAATATAAGACTATTAAAAAATAGCAACTATTTTTATATAAAATACTTGCTAAACATTATAAACAACTTTAAAGGAACAAGATATATTCATGTTGAATATAATATCTTGTTCCTTTGTTTTTATTCTTCGGTATTTGTACTTTGATGATTTGGTTGTGCTTGTTCATTACGATTTGTTTGAGAAGTTGTGGGTTTTTCTTTAGTTTGTGTAGAAGTGTCTGTTGAAGTTGAATCATTGTTCTCGGATTGATTCGATGTCTGGACATCATTTTGAGTTTCAGATTGTGCACTATTTTGATTTTCTTCATTAGACGATGTATGTTGTGTTTCATTATCATTCTTTGTTTCATTATTTTGTACATCATTGTTTCGTTGTCGGTTACTTTGTTCTAATTTACTTTCATTCATTTGTTTTCTTTTAGCTTTTTCTTCATCTGTCATATTATTATAATTATCAACAATACTACCTGTATGTTTATCTACAATGGCTACATAAGGTGTTCCAGTACCATATGCGTCACTTGCTGCATAATCTATATAATACATCTCGTTAGTACTTTTACTAGGATTGTAATTAAATTCATTTCTTAAACGATTTCCAAATCCTTGATTTTTATACCAATCATAGACAACATCCTCTGCTTGCTTCGGTGTAAGTTCTTTATTCGAAGAATCATTTGATTGATTGTCACTAGTTGAATGACTTTCATTCGTAGACGTTTCATTATTTTCATTGCTTCCGTTTTCAGATTGGTTTTGAGTATTCTGTTCGGATGACTGAATACTCTTATTATCATTGGATTGAATATCTTCAGTTTGATTATAATTAGTATTTTCATCACTATTATTTTGCTGTGTGTCTGATGAATCTATAGTCTTATCATTATTAGTATTATTGTTTTTATTTGAATTATTAGGTGTTTTATTTTTATGATCATTCTTCTCAGTTTTTTGCTTATCCTCTGAACTATCATTATTTCCACCTGGTAAATGAATATTTAAATCACAAGCACCCAAAAATAAAGTAGATGCAACAATACCTGCTAATAAATATTTTCCTCTCATTATCATCATAACTCCTTATGTATGTCTCTTTTAATGATAACATTTTATATTGCATACATTAAAGATATTACGCAATACATTTTAAAATCAACTTAAGGTGTATAATCTATCCATTTTTTATTACTACGACATAAAAATAACCCCGTAAGCCTTGAGCTTACGGGGTTTACACTAATTATATATTAGTTTTCATCTTTAACATATGGTAATAAAGCCATATGACGAGCACGTTTAATAGCTGTAGTCAACATACGTTGATATTTAGCTGAAGTACCAGTTACACGACGTGGTAAAATTTTACCGCGTTCTGAGATAAAACGTTTTAATAATTCAGTGTCTTTATAGTCAATATGTGTAATACCATTTGCTGTGAAATAGCATACTTTTTTACGACGACGTCCGCCTCTTCTTGGTCCACCTGCCATGGTTAATTACCTCCTTTTATATTTTTAATCTCATTCTTTCGTTAGAATGGTAAGTCATCATCACTAATATCAATTGGACCATTTGCATTTGCAAATGGGTTATCTGATTGATTATTGTTTGATGCACGATTGTTATTATTATTATTATTATAAGATGTATTTTGTCCTGATTGTGAACCACCAAATCCTTGGCCATAATCTTGGAAATCATTATTTCCTTGATGACGTTGTCCACCTTGTGCATTTTTAGGTTCAAGGAATTGAACACTATCCGCTACAACTTCAGTGACAAATATACGACGACCTTCTTGATTTTCATAACTGCGTGATTGTATGCGACCATCAACGCCAGCTAAACTACCTTTTGAAAGATAGTTATTTACGTTTTCTGCTTGTCTTCTAAATACAACAACGTTAATAAAGTCAGCTTCGCGTTCCCCTTGAGCATTCGTGAAAGTACGGTTAACTGCTAGAGTAAATGTCGCTACACTTACGCCTGAGGGAGTACTTCTGTATTCTGGATCCTTAGTTAAACGACCTACTAATACAACTCGATTTATCATTTCAACGCCCCCATTTAATTATTACTTATCTTGGTCTTCACGGATAACGATATAACGGATAATATCGTCATTGATTTTAGCTAAACGTTGGAATTCGTCTGTAGCTCTGTTATTATCTGTTTTAATGCGTACGATGAAGTAGAAGCCTTCTTTGAAATCTTCAATTTCGTAAGCAAGACGGCGTTTACCCCAGTCTTTCTCTTCTAAAACTTCTGATCCTTCTGAAGCTAAGATACCGTTAAAGCGTTCAACAACTGCTTTTTTAGCATCTTCTTCAATGTTAGGACGTACGACATACATAATTTCATATGTTCTCATTTTATAATTGCACCTCCTTGTGGTCTATGCGGCCTATCGAATCCTATCAATAGGCAAGGAATAATTTTCATTACTCACAATCAAAAATTATAGCATAGGTGATTACTTTTTACAATAAATATTATTTGAAATATTTTGTCTGAAAGTGGATAAGATTTATCGTATTGGCCTATAAATTTATATTCAAACTTTAAACATATCTTTTCAAAAGAGAACTGATATCCTATAATATCCTTGAGGTGTAACTATGCATTTAGATTGGAATAAAGATTTTCAAGAGTTTCAAGAAATCTTAAATTGCGGTATCAATCCAGAGTGGCTATACTGTGCAAAAGCTAATATGATTCTTGAGCCAGCATATACTGGAGAAGGTAAACAGTTTTTTAGCACCAAAGATATTATTAAAGCAAGTAAAGTTATACCGTTTTTTTAAGATATAACCATAATGATATAACTAAAGCGCGACATCTATAATAAACAGATGTCGCGCTTTTTATATTCCTATACATTAAATCGGAAGTGAACAATATCTCCATCTTTCATAATATAATCTTTACCTTCTAAACGTTGTTTACCTGCTTCTTTCGCACCTTGCTCGCCACCATGCTCAACATAGTCGTCATAACTTGTTACTTCGGCACGAATAAAACCACGTTCGAAGTCTGTATGAATGATACCTGCACATTGTGGTGCCGTCATCCCTTGTCTAAATGTCCAAGCACGTACTTCTTGAACACCTGCTGTAAAGTAAGTAGATAATCCTAACAAATCATATGTTGTTCTGATAAGACGATCGAGGCCTGGTTCTTCAATACCTAAGTCTTCTAAAAACATTTCCTTGTCTTCATCATCAAGTGTTGCAATTTCTTCCTCAATTTTTGCACTAATGACGATAACTTCAGAATCTTCTTTAGCTGCGTACTCACGAATGGTTTTCACTTTATCATTTTCATCGTCACCAATTTCATCTTCGCCAACGTTTGCAATATATAACATTTTTTTAGATGTTAATAATTGAGCTTGATTTACATATTTTTGATCTTCTTCATTAAAATCTAAACTACGAACTGGATTTTCTTCTTCTAACGCTTCTTTTATTCTAGATAAAATGCGGAACTCCATTTCTGCTGTTTTATCTTTTTGACGTGCCATTTTTTCAATTCGAGGCAAACGTTTCTCTACTGATTCTAAATCAGCTAAAACAAGTTCCATATTAATGACTTCAATATCATCTAATGGATTTACACGACCAGCGACGTGTGTCACATTTTCATCATCGAAAGCACGTACTACCTGACAAATAGCGTCTACTTCACGAATATGTGATAAGAATTTATTTCCTAAACCTTCACCTTTTGAAGCACCTTTAACAATACCTGCAATATCTGTGAATTCGAAAGTAGTAGGAATTGTTTTCTTAGGTTCTACCATTTCTGTTAATTTATTTAAACGTGTATCTGGTACTTCTACAATCCCAACATTCGGGTCGATTGTAGCGAAAGGATAGTTCGCAGCGAGCGCACCTGCTTTTGTAATTGCATTAAATAGAGTAGATTTACCAACATTAGGCAAACCTACGATACCTGCTGTTAAAGCCATGAATCATTCTCCTAACTTTCTGTATCTTGATGAGATACTAATATTTTTTTTATTTTTTTATCAAACACTTGTCGTGGAATCATAATACTTCTTTGACAATTTTCACATTTAATTCGTATATCCGCACCCATGCGAATAATTTTAAATCGATTTGTTCCACAAGCATGTTGTTTTTTCATTTCTACTATATCATTTATACCATATTTTGGTGTCACAACATTACCCCCAACATTTATTAAGCGTCTTGTTTATCAGTATTTCTTACGTACATGGGTTGTGGCAATTTAATACCTTCTTGTACAAACATTTTTTGAATTTCTTTGCGTAAAATTCTAGAACCTGAAGCACCTTCTCCAGGAATAGTTTCTGCTGATATTCTTATGATCACTTTTGTTTCATCTAACCCATCAATTCCTAAAACGACTGGATCAGTAATGAATAAGTAGTATTTACTACGCATTGCTGTAAATAATTTATTTAATTTCTTTTCAACTTTATCTAAATTTTCATCAACTGAGACTGGAATTTCTACAATTGACGTACCATTAGTAATAGAATAGTTAGTAATCTCACCCATACTACCATTTGGTAAAATAGTTAACTCCCCAGTGATGGTATTAATACGCGTTGATCTCAATCCTATAGATTTTACAGTTCCTTCAGCAACTGTAGTACCACCGCTATTAATTTTAACATAATCACCTACATCAAACTGATTTTCAAAAATAATGAAAAATCCAGTAATAATATCTTTGACTATAGTCTGGGCTCCAAAACCAACAGCGATACCTACAACACCGGCGCTGGCGATAATCCCATTTACGCTAATTCCGAACTTACTTAATACTGTTGTGAGTACGATAAACCACACAATGTATCTTACAACATTTTTGATAAGGGACACGAGCGTTTTAGAGCGTTTTTTATTTCCTCTATTACTTTTATTTTGAAATTTAAATGCTTCTTCTATCGCTTTATTAATAATTCCAATTACAATTAAGCCTACTAAAATATAAATAATAACCATTGCTAATTTAGTTGCTAAATTTGTGTATACTTCGGGTTCTGTTAATGGTTTAAATAGCGATGTTAACACGTTCTTCAATTGATTCATAATAGCCCCCTCCTTTTCTATTTAGTCCACCTTAAATTTATATTCCAATTTATTTATTATACAAAATTTCTTCTAAAATTGTATCAGTCTTTTGATTTATCATTTTCTTTTTTATTTTATTAATAGGATATTATTCATTAAGTTTATCTATAATACGTCTAAACTCAGCCTCGGATTTAAACTCAAACACAATTTTCCCAACATTTTTAGATACAGATATATCTATATGAGTTCCAAATTTTTCCTTAAGCGCACGTTCTTGTTTCTGTATGAATTTGGGTTTACTTGGAGTATTTAATTTTTCTTTTTTAGACTGCCCACCGTCTTGGATTTCAGAAACAACTTTTTCTAAATAACGTACACTCCACCCCTCTTTGATTGCTTGTTTACCTATACGTTTCATCGTATTTACATCTTTTAATGCAAGTAAAGTACGTCCATGGGCACCTGACATGCGATTCTCTCTTACAAGCTTAGCAATATCAGAGGGTAAATTTAGTAATCTTAGCATATTAGCAATGTAAGGTCGTGATTTTCCTAACCTTTCAGCAACTTTTTGTTGTGTCAGACCAAGATCATTCATTAATCGTTGATAACTTTCAGCTTCTTCAATTGCATTTAAATCTTCTCTTTGTAAATTTTCTATAATGGCTAATTCCATCATGTCAGAATCAGAAAGGGATTTTACAATTGCAGGAACTTCCTCTAACCCAGCTAATTTAGAAGCTCGAAAACGTCGTTCTCCTACAACAATATAATATCCATTGATCGTTTTTCTTAAAACAATAGGTTGAAGTATACCATGAGTTGTTATAGACTCTGCTAAATCTTGAAGTTTCTCCTCATCAAATGTTTTTCTAGGTTGATAGGGATTAGCTTTAATACTTGAAATTTTAATATGTTGTACGTGTTCATCATTATTTAATTGAACACGTTGATCTTCAATGTTGTTCATGCATAGTCCTCCCTTGTCTTTAAAGTCATTACTTAATTTTAAAAAAAGCGTGTTATATCTACAAGTCTTATAAACTTTTTTAAGAAAAAAATTTACTAGATAGAAAGTATATATATCAATCATTCAGGCACTTTCTGAATTTATTATTTAATCATAATTTTCAGAAAAGTTGTTGACAAATGTAATTTATGTCTGTAAGCTATGAATTAACTTAAAAAAACACAAATTACACACGGTAATAAGGAAAGTAAAACTTACACTGCGGATACAGAGAGTCTTGTAAGCTGAGAAGAGACATTGAAAGAAAGTTTGAAAATGGCCTTTGAGTGTTGATGCCAATATGAGGTATCAACGGGTTCGCCCGTTATAGCGATACAGTATTAACATTTATTGTTTAATGGCGTACTGGAATCACCGGCGTCACTAAATTATCGTTAATACTCATTTATCTTCAAAAGTTAAATGAGTTTTTTATTACAGATATATCTGATCATTTACGATAATGTGTGTCACTTTTTCAAGTACTCCTAAAACATAATGGCGTACTGTTTGAGGTTACTTTAGCAATAAAGTAGCAAACAAAGGTGGTACCACGAAACAAGCTTTCGTCCTTTACATCCGATACATATCGGGTTTAAAGGACGGAAGCTTTTTTTATTTAGAAAATGATAGGAGGATTTGAAATGAAAGATACTCAATTAGCACAAATTTCATTAACAAAGGATTTGACTGGCGCAATTGCTAACCCCATTTACTTATCGACGGCATATCAACATCCTCACCTAGGTCAGTCTACAGGATATGATTACACACGAACGAAAAACCCAACCCGCTCTTCATTTGAAGAAGCATTTGCCAAATTAGAAGGGGGTGCAGCTTCATTTGCAACGTCAAGTGGTATGGCAGCAGTTCAACTTATTTGTAACTTATTTAAACCTGGTGATGAAATTTTAGTAGCGTTTGATTTATATGGAGGAACATTTAGATTATTTGATTATTATGAACAACAATACGGTATTCATTTTAAATACGTTGATTTTTTAAATTATGAAGAAGTCGAAAACAGTATAAATAAACATACAAAAGCACTCTTTATCGAACCAATTTCGAATCCTCAAATGATTCAAATTGATGTAGAACCCTATTATGTTCTAAGTAAAAAACATCATCTATTAACAATCATTGATAACACGTTTTTAACTCCATACTTATCAACACCTTTAGAACAAGGTGCTGACATTGTTTTACACTCAGCTACAAAATATATAGGTGGTCATAATGATGTACTTGCAGGCGTAGTGACAGTTAAAGATGACACGCTTGCTGAACAATTAGGTCAATTTCACAATATGATTGGCGCCACATTGTCTCCACTTGATTGTTACTTGCTCCAAAGAGGTTTGAAGACACTACATCTCAGAATAGAACGATCTCAAGACAATGCACGTCGTCTCGCAAGACGTTGTGAAACATCCGATTCTATTGATGAAGTACTCTATAGTGGAAAAACAGGTATGTTAAGTTTACGTCTTAATAAGGCTTATAGCGTAGCTAAATTTTTAGAAAATTTAGAAATTTGTATTTTTGCAGAAAGTTTAGGAGGAACTGAAACCTTTATTACTTTCCCATATACACAAACACACGTCGACATGCCAGATGATGAAAAAGACAAACGAGGTATTGATGAACATTTAATTCGCTTATCCATTGGTATTGAAGATTATAAGGATATTGAAGCAGATATTATTCAAGCATTAGAAAATTCTAAAGTAGGAGTGATTTCATGAGCTTATCTAAAGAAACAGAAGTGATATTTGATGAACATAGAGGTGTAAATTACGATTCAGCAAACCCACCATTATATGATTCTTCAACTTTCCATCAAAAAGTACTTGGTGGTAACGCAAAATTTGATTATGCCAGAAGTGGTAATCCTAATCGTCAATTATTAGAAGAAAAATTAGCTAAACTTGAAGGCGGTCAATATGGATTTGCTTATGCTTCAGGTATTGCAGCAATATCAGCTGTTTTACTCACATTACAAGCTGAAGATCATGTCATTTTACCAGATGATGTGTATGGTGGAACATTTAGACTAACTGAACGTATTTTAAATCGTTTTAATATTAAATTTACGACGGTAAATGCGACTCATCCTGAAGAAATTGAACAGGCCATTCAACCTAATACAAAATTAATTTATATAGAAACACCATCAAATCCATGCTTTAAAATCACTGATATTAAAGCAGTTGCTCATATCGCTAAAAAACATGATTTACTTTTAGCAGTAGATAATACATTTATGACTCCATTAGGTCAATCTCCACTTGCACTTGGTGCTGATATAGTGGTTCATTCTGCAACAAAATTCTTAGGTGGACATAGTGATATTATTGCTGGCGCTGCTATTACAAATCGCAAAGACGTCGCTGAAGCACTTTACCTACTCCAAAATGGAACAGGAACTGCCTTATCTGCACATGATAGTTGGACTTTAGCCAAACATTTAAAAACATTACCTGTTCGTTTTAGACAATCTACATCGAATGCTGAAAAACTTGTAGACTTTTTAAGTCAAAGAGATGAAGTTGCTGAAGTATATTATCCGGGAAATAGTGATTTACATTTATCACAAGCTAAAAGTGGCGGTGCAGTCATTGGATTTCGTCTAAAAGATGAAACAAAAGCTCAAGCATTTGTAGATGCGCTAACTTTACCACTTGTATCGGTAAGTTTAGGAGGAGTAGAAACGATTCTCTCACATCCAGCCACAATGTCTCATGCAGCTGTTCCAGAAGAAGTGAGAAACGAACGTGGCATTACATTTGGTCTATTCCGTCTAAGCGTAGGTCTTGAACAACCTGAAGAACTCATAGCTGATATTGACTACGCATTGAAGGAGGCATTTAATGAGTCGATTATTGAATCATTTGAAGAACAACGTTTTAGTAGCTGATGGCGCAATGGGAACAATCCTCTATTCCGAGGGCCTAGATACTTGTCCTGAAGCATACAATCTTACACATCCCAATAAAGTTGAACGTATTCATCGTTCATATATAGAAGCAGGAGCTGATGTCATTCAGACAAATACGTATGGCGCTAACTTTGAAAAATTAAAAGTATTTGGCTTAGAGCATAAAGTAAAAGAAATTCATAAAGCCGCTGTACAAATTGCAAAACGCGCAGCCAATAAAGAGACATTTATCTTAGGAACGGTGGGTGGCTTCAGAGGAATAAAACAAGAAGACTTATCGCTTTCTACTATTCAATATCATACAGACAATCAAATTGATACTTTAATTGAAGAAGGTGTAGATGGTTTACTATTTGAAACCTACTACGATTTAGATGAATTAACGAGTGTGATAACAGCGACACGTCAAAAGTACGATATTCCAATTATCGCACAACTGACCGCTTCCAATACGAATTATCTCGTTGACGGTACAGAAATTAACGAGGCGTTAAAACATCTCATTGAATGTGGCGCAAATGTGGTGGGCTTAAATTGTCACCATGGCCCACATCACATGCAACGCTCATTTTCACATATCGAACTACCAGAACATGCCTATCTCTCATGTTATCCTAATGCGAGCCTACTCGATATTGAAAATAGTGAATTTAAATATAGTGACAATGCTAAATATTTTGGTGATGTTGCACAAGAATTAATTAACGAAGGCGTTCGTTTAATTGGTGGTTGTTGTGGTACTACACCGGAACATATCTCTTACATTAAAGAATCTGTAAAACATTTAAAACCAATTAAAACTAAAAAAGTTATTCCAATTCATCGAACAATTAATACAAATGCAAAACGTACATTAAAACAAAATTTAACCTCAAAAGTAAAACAAAGACCTACTGTGATTGTTGAATTAGACACTCCAAAGCATCTCGATACAGAATTGTTCTTTGAGAATATAGGTAAGCTAGATGAAGCAAATATTGATGCAGTAACACTCGCAGATAACTCTCTCGCTACTGTAAGAGTCAGCAACATTGCTGCTGCAAGTTTAATCAAACAACGATATGAGATTGAACCTCTTGTTCATATCACATGTCGAGATCGTAATCTAATTGGTTTACAATCTCATCTACTTGGCCTTTCACTCATCGGTGTGAGTGAAATTTTAGCCATTACAGGAGACCCTTCAAAAGTAGGTCATCTACCAGGCGCAACAAATGTGTATGATGTTAACTCAAAAGGCCTAACAGAACTTGCACTACGATTTAATCAAGGTATTAATGTTGATGGTGATGCGCTGAAGAAACATACCAACTTTAACATCGCCGGAGCATTCGATCCAAACGTTCGTAAATTAGACGGAGCAGTTAAACGTCTTGAGAAAAAAGTAGCGGCAGGTATGAGTTACTTTATTACCCAACCTGTATATAGTAAAGAAAAAATCAAAGAGGTATATGAAGCAACTAAACATCTTGATACCCCACTTTTTATCGGTATCATGCCTATTGCAAGCTACAATAACGCACTTTTCTTACATAACGAAGTGCCTGGAATTAAAATGTCTGAAGATGTATTAAATCAATTTAAAGCAGTAAAAGATGATAAAGAAAAAACAAAAGAATTAAGTTTGAGACTGTCTAAAGAATTAATCGATACGGTACATGAATACTTTAATGGTTTATATCTCATTACACCTTTCCAACGTATTGATTATTCATTAGAGCTCGCAGCATATTCTAAAGCAATTACCCAAAACAAGGAGGCAATATCATGACAACAATTAAAACTTCAAACTTAGGATTCCCAAGATTAGGTAGAAAAAGAGAATGGAAAAAAGCAATCGAAAGCTATTGGGCTAAAAAAATCGATAAAACTGAATTAGATCAAACATTAACAGACTTACATAAAGAAAATTTATTACTTCAAAAGAATTATAATTTAGACAGTGTACCTGTTGGTGATTTCTCATTATATGACCATATTCTTGATACATCATTACTTTTCAACATTATTCCTGAACGTTTCCAAGGACGTACAGTAGATGATGATTTATTGTTTGATATTGCACGTGGTAATAAAGAACATGTTGCAAGTGCATTAATCAAATGGTTTAACACAAACTATCACTATATTGTTCCTGAATGGGATAATGTTGAACCTAAGGTGAATCGCAATATATTATTAGACCGTTTTAACTATGCTAAATCAATTAATGTAAATGCACATCCTGTCATTGTTGGCCCAATCACTTTTGTGAAACTTTCTAAAGGCGGTAGTCAGTCTTTTGAAGAGAAAGTTCAAACATTACTTCCATTATATAAAGAAGTATTACAATCTTTAGTAGATGCAGGTGTTGAATACATTCAAGTCGATGAACCTGTTCTTGTAACAGATGAAAGTGAAAATTATGAAAATATTACTAAAGAGGCTTATGACTACTTTGCTGATGCTGGTCTAGGAGAAAAATTAGTCATACAAACCTATTTTGAACGCGTGAATGTCAAATTCTTAAGCCGTTTACCAGTGGCTGGTCTTGGTTTAGATTTTGTTCATGATCATGGTTATAACTTAGAACAAATTAAAGCAGGAGATTTCGATAAATCTAAAACATTATATGCTGGTATTATTGACGGTCGTAATGTTTGGGCTGCAGATATTGAAGCGAAAAAAGAATTAATCGAAACTTTACAACCTTATGCTAAAGCAATTGTAATTCAACCATCATCTTCATTATTACACGTTCCGGTATCATTAGATGATGAAACATTAGATACATCAATTGAAGAAGGCTTAAGCTTTGCTACTGAAAAATTAGATGAGTTAGATGCATTACGTCGATTATTTAATAATAATGATAGTAAAAAATATGATGAGTTAAAAGCACGCTATGAACGATTCCAAAGTCAATCATTCAAAAACCTTGAATATGATTTTGATAGCGTACCAACCAGTCGTAAATCTGCTTTTAAAGACCGTAAAAAAGCACAAGACGCTCGTTTACATTTACCAGATTTACCAACAACAACGATCGGCTCATTCCCTCAAACAAGAGAAGTACGTAAATACCGTGCAGACTGGAAAAATAATCGAATTTCAGACGAAGAATATAACAACTTCTTAGAAAATGAAATCGCACGTTGGATTAAAATCCAAGAAGAGATTGGCTTAGATGTACTTGTACACGGTGAATTCGAACGTAATGACATGGTTGAATTCTTCGGTGAAAAACTTCAAGGTTTCTTAGTCACAAAATTTGGATGGGTTCAATCTTATGGTTCACGTGCTGTAAAACCACCAGTTATTTATGGAGATGTAAAATGGACTGCACCTTTAACAGTTAAAGAAACTGTTTATGCACAAAGCTTAACTGATAAACCTGTGAAAGGTATGTTAACTGGTCCAGTCACTATCTTAAACTGGTCATTCGAACGTGTAGACGTTCCTCGTAAAGTCGTTCAAGATCAAATTGCCTTAGCTATTGACGAAGAAGTATTAGCACTTGAAGAAGCAGGTATTAGAGTCATTCAAGTAGATGAACCAGCATTACGTGAAGGCTTACCATTACGTTCTGAATACCATGAACAATACCTTGCTGATGCGGTAAATTCATTTAAACTTGCAACCTCTTCAGTCCAAGATGAAACACAAATTCATACGCATATGTGTTATTCTCAATTTGGTCAAATCATCCATGCAATTCATGACTTAGATGCAGATGTTATTTCAATTGAAACATCACGTAGCCATGGTGATTTAATCAAAGACTTTGAAGATATTAACTATGATTTAGGTATTGGATTAGGTGTATATGATATTCATAGTCCACGTATTCCTACTGAAGAAGAAATTGCAACAGCAATTGATCGTTCTTTACAACAAATCGACCGTTCTTTATTCTGGGTTAACCCTGACTGTGGTCTAAAAACACGTAAAGAAGACGAAGTGAAAGATGCCTTAACAGTACTTGTAAATACTGTTCGTAAAAAACGTGAAGAAAAAAATAAACCTGTCGCATAAGATACAGATAAACATGTGAGGGAGAAATTGAGTTTTCTCCCTATTTTATTCTTATATTAAACTTTCGAGGTGAAATATATGACAAATTATCCATTGTGGGACCAATTACAACAATTAAAAACAGCAGAGTGGGTAGATTTAACCCATACTTTCGATCCAGACATTCCACGATTTAGTGAATTTGAAAAAGGTCAAGTATCCACATTATTTACAGTCAAAGAACATGGCTTTTATGTACAACGTTGGAATATCGTTACACAATACGGCACACACATTGACGCACCGATACATTTTGTAGAGAATAAACGTTATCTTGAGGATCTTGATTTAAAAGAATTAGTCTTACCACTTATCGTGTTAGATTATTCAAAAGAAGTAAAAAATAATGATGACTTTATCGTGACACGCCAATATTTAGAACAGTGGGAAGCGGAGAATGGGCGCATTGAAGAAGGTACCTTTGTCGCTTTACGTACAGATTGGTCAAAACGTTGGCCAGATATTGAACAATTCGAAAATAGAGATACTGATGGTAACCAACATTTACCAGGTTGGGGACTAGATGCTTTAAAATTCTTAATTGAAGAACGCGGTGTAAAATCGATTGGTCATGAAACATTCGATACAGATGCGTCAGTAGATACAGCTAAAAATGGCGATATTGTTGGAGAACGTTATATACTTGGACAAGATACCTTCCAACTTGAACTCTTAACAAACCTAGACCAATTGCCTACGCGCGGCGCAGTCATTTATGCAATTAGTCCCAAACCAAAAGATGCACCAGGTTTCCCAGTCCGTGCATTTGCTATCAAACCATCTTAAATATAAGTGATATGTTGATAATGAGCGATCAAATTTATCACTTTCCTATATAATATATATCATCCTGATACTAAAGTACTTGAGCAAGACGAAGTATCAGGATGTATTATTATTTATATCCATTTTCATATTCTTCTCTGAGCAGACTATATACATAACTATCTGAGAATTCCCCTTGTAAACATTCATCACTTCTCAATATACCCTCTTGTGTGAATCCACGAATATCATACATAATTATCATCATCGCATAATTTTGTTGGGCTAAACCTAAAGTTAAAAATCCAACGTGAAAAATAATCCATATTATAAATGCTAAAGTCATCAGTCGACGTGGACTAAATACTTCTGCCAGTACTCCAGACATCCATGAAGCTAGTGCTACTATTAATCCAATATATAGCTATAACTCTACCTGCTTGTGAATCACTATATCCTAGACCGACAATATATTTAGATAAAAAAGCTTGTTCAAATCCATCACCTGTCATAAATATAGCTACTGCTATATAACCTCAAATTAATACCATAGGTAATCCTAAAAACTGTCGATTCTGTTTAGTTAAATTGTTAGTCACAATAATTCACTTTCTCCCTTTGCTTATTTAAAATTTCTTTAAAGTTGTTCGTTAGCAAGACGTTCTATAGGAAGCCCTTTTTTAAAACGTTCAATATAACGATTAAAGCTTTCTATTTCTTTTTCATTTGGTTCAACTTTGATGGACTCAGTATCTTTAAAAGCAATTTCATCAAGATAACTAGATAAATTTACATCGCTTTCTGCTACAAGATACCTAGCTAAAACAGCAATTCCCCATGCTCCACCCTCACTAGCAGTTTGCATAACACTAACGGGACTTTGCATTGCTGCTGCTAAAAATGTTTGAGCAACTTTTTTGGTTTTGAATATACCCCCGTGTCCATATATTGAATGAATTTCAATATCTTCATTCTTTTTTAATAAATCAATACCAATTTTTAATGTACTAAATGCACTATATATGTGAGTCTTCATTACATTAGCTAAATTGAATGAACTATCTATCGATCGTACTAACATAGGGTAACCATGTTGAACATCTGTAATAAATTCTCCAGATATATATCCATATGAAAGTAATTTCCCAAGTTTATCATCGCCATTTAAAGCGCTTTCAAATAATTTTGTAAAAAGCTCACTTTTTTCGTATTTGACACCCATTACTTCTAATACTTCTCCAAATAAATCGACCCACGCGTTAATATCAGATGTACAATTATTAGCATGTATCATGGCTACTTCATAGCCATCTGGTGTTGTTACAATATCCACTTCCGGATAAACGTTTTTCAATGATTTGTCTAATACAATCATTGAAAAGACACTTGTTCCCGCAGATATATTACCAGTCTTTGGAGCTACGCTATTTGTAGCTACCATCCCAGTTGCAGCGTCAGCTTCTGGAGCACACATAGGACAGCCTGCTTCTAATTGACCATTGGGATCAATAAGTTTTGCTCCTGTCTCTGTTAAATAACCTGCATTTTCACCTGCTACCACAACTTTTGGTAATATCTCTAAAATATCTTGATGATATCCCATTTCAGAAAAAAGTTGATTAAATTTTTTAGCAATATCTTGTCGATACTCTTTAGTTTCTACATCAATAGGAAACATTCCCGACGCATCACCTATACCTAATACTTTTTCATCTGTTAAGTACCAATGAATATAACCAGCAAGTGTTGTCATATAATCTACTTTAGCAACATGAGACTCATTATCTATAGCTGATTGATATAATTGAGCAATACTCCAACGTTCTGGAATGTTAACCTGAAATGCTTTTCTTAATATTTGGGCTGCATGATTAGCGTTATTATTACGCCAAGTTCGAAACGGAACAAGCAAATCTTCTTTTTGATCAAATACTAAATAACCATGCATCATCCCACTAATTCCCAATGATTTAATTTTTTTCACTGTAGCCCCATACTGTTCTTTTATAACTTTAGTCATTTCACTATAACTTTTTTGTAGACCTATCCATGCATCGTTCATAGAATATGTCCAATATCCGTCTTGATATGTATTTTCCCATCCAAACGTTCCCGTAGCTAATGTTTTACAGTTGTCATCAATTGCTACCGTTTTAATTCTAGTTGAACCAAATTCAATACCAATTGTTAAATTACCCGCTTCAATAAATTGTTTTATTGAGGAATTATTCATTTTATGCACCTCCCTATAAAATTAGTGAAAACGCTTACTTATTTAATGCTATCAAAAATTTATATAGCAAACAAGTAATTTTTAAGTATAATATTTTTTCAATTTTAATATTTATAAATACACAATTGATACTTTTAATTATATAAAATCTTAAATAAAAACTTATTAGTTATTTATCTAGAAAATGTATAAAAACGATATTTTTCTTTTCTCAATACTTACAGTGTTGTAAGTTTATCTATTAATTGTTGTAATATTTTATTATTGATGTTTTTATAATAAGTAAAGAGAAAGAAGGTGAAAAAAGTGGAAAATACAAATAGTAAGATGCATAAAAATGACAATAGTTATGTTTTATCAGCATTGAGTTATTTAAGTATCTTTTTTGCGCCTGTCATTTTACCTTTATTGGTATGGATACTTTCAGATGAGCCAACGTCTGAGCATGGTAAAAAAGCTTTAGGGAACCATGTTATAACGTGGATCAGTTTTTTTATAGGTAGAGCCGCATTTATTTTTTCAAAAGAGGTCTTTGATAAACCATTCGATCATCAATTATTAATATTTGTTATTGCTTTAATCATTGCTATTGTGTTCTTCTTAATTGCTTTAATATTATATATCCTCAACATTATCAGAGGAATTAAAATTTTATTAAAAAAATAAGTCACTTATATATTGAATTAAAAAGGGAGTGCTATACTTCCTTTTTAATTTAACGCTTCTATAACTGATGACTTTATTTATAATCTAAGATATTTTCTTCAACGTTTCTAATCACATCTCGTGAAGCCTCAAAATTATTATTAATATATCCATGCTTATTAACTGAAAGAGCAATCGATTGGCCTGCATAATAATCATTTTGACTTACTCTAAAGGCACGAGTAAATGTTTCACCATTTCGTATTTTATCAATTAAAATGTCTCTATTTACAAAATCGGTTGGCTAATATTTAGAGCTTTTTCGTCTTTTATATTAAACTCATATAATCGTAATTTATATATTTTAAGTTCATCATTATTTTTCTTAATAACATATTTAATCACATTATATTTTCTAGTCATCTTTTTAATCCTTTCTATTGCTATATTAGAGTCATTTTTATTTTAGTTTTCATTTATAATGTGTATTTCAAAAAACTTGAAAGATAATTTATTTATTATATAAAACCACTATGAATATTGACATTCAATCATTGCAGTTTAAATTAATAAAAAAAGAGGACAAAGACCTCTACACATCTTTGACCTCCTAATATATTCACTTAATCATTTTTTAATTGTTTTTTGACTTCTGCGATAGCTTCATCCATTGTGTTATTCGATTTAAGTGCAACGCTCGCGATAAAACTACCTTCTACTAAAGGAGCTTCTATTTTTTCTATGCGATGTGAACCTTCATACATTTCGATTGCCATATCAAGGTTCATCCCGGCAGATCCTATATCATAAAAACATATTGCATCGTCATCTAATTCATTTATGACTGAAAGAATATGATCGAAAGATGTTCCAATGCCTTTATCATCTAAGCCACCAATATCAATGATATTAACGTCATTATCCGTCATTTGTAAATTTAAATCTTTGACACCTTCTGCAATTTTATAACTGTGACTCACAATTACTATTGAAGTCATTCTACCTCTCCTCCTATCATCGCATTTAAAACGTAAACACTACTTTGAGCACCTGGATCGATATAACCTTTTGAATCTTCTTTAAAATATGATGCTCGTCCTTTCGTAGCTATCATGTTTTTAGTTTCATCAGCATATGATTGTAATGTGTTAAAATCAATGTTTTCATCATTATCTAATGCTTCTCTTGTACGTTCAATTACGTCATACATCGTTTTTTCATTTAATTCTACTTTTCCACGTTGTTTAACGGCTTCTGAAAAAGCAGCAATCATCTCTTTTAAATTTTCTTTGTCAATATCATCTTTAACGACATTTGCCATTTTAACAAAGCTAAAACCGTATAAAGGACCTGAGGCACCGCCCACTTTAGACATTAATGTCATTCCTGTTGATTTAAATAATGACTTCATATCTGTGTCATCCAGACCTTGTTCTAACGCTTCAAATCCTCTGACCATATTTACTCCATGGTCGCCATCACCAATGGCACGATCTAAATCAGTTAATTCACTTTCTTTTTCTTTAAAAGTTTCAACTAAACTAAGTAGTCTTGTTTTCATGTCTTGTACATTCATTGAAAAGTCACCTCATTATCTCTATTTTTATTTAAAAATAACGACTTGTTGTTGGAGCTAAAAGACCTTTTTCTATGTCTTCACTATAAGGAACCACTGTAATGGAGAAACCTTGCATATCAAGTGATGTCATATAATCACCAACAAACCATTGTTTAGCAGCTATGTCATGTTCTTGGAATTGTTGATTTAAATACTTCGCCACAATACTTAATTCAGATAAAGGCGTGCCTCCCATACCATTTACCATAACAATTAATGATTGATCTTTCACTTCTTTTAACAACTCATCTAGTAAACGCTCAATAATAACATCAACCGATTGAATCGCTTCACGGTGTAACCCTTTTTCACCATGAATGCCGATACCTATTTCCATTTCATTATCATCAATATCGAAACTATATTTCCCAGTTGTTGGCACCATTGGTGAAGTAAGCGCCATCCCAATACTTTTAATTTTAGGAATAAACGCTTCAATTTTGTTTTTAATATCTTCTAAAGATAGGCCTTGATCCGCTAAATAACCTGCATATTTATGAACGAATACCGTACCAGCCACGCCACGACGTTTTTCTACATCTGAAACAGCAATATCATCATTCACAATGACACGTTCAACTTTAATATCTTCCATTTGTGCCATTTCTTGAGCCATCTCAAAGTTCATAACGTCTCCAGCATAGTTTTTAACGATTAATAATACACCGTCACCTGTATCGACTGCTTTAATAGCATCTAAAATTTTATCTGGAGTTGGAGATGTAAAAACTTCACCACATACTGCCGCATCAAGCATACCATTAGCTACATAACCCGCATGTGCTGGTTCATGACCACTGCCACCGCCTGATACCAAGGCAACTCCTGAATTTTTTTTATTTTTTTTAACAACAACTGTTTCTGAAATAATTTCAATATTATCATTCGTTAAAGCGATACCCTCTAACATGTCTGTTAAAATATTATTTTTTTCTTTAATTAATTTTTTCATCAAAAAGCGACTCCTTTTGACATATTCAAAGTAAGTTTATCTAAGATTAAATATCAACATCATTTTCTTTATTTAAACTTAGAATTTTCATATTAGTAAATATAAAAATACTCTTTCAAAAAAGGATAAAGACATAAGCCCTATCTTTATCCTTCTAATTACTTATCTATTCTTAGTTATCTTCTTTACAAAAATTAACTTTTGGAATTCAACGTACTTTTAGATAATTCACTTACTGTTAAAATAGCGTCTGCAATGTCATCTGCAGTTAACTTATCACTTAAATTTGCAAAAGTATCATTTGGTTCTAAAGCACGCTCACCTACGCGAACCAAATCTTCATAACTTTTATCGGCAATGTGGAGTTCTTCTAAAGTCGTTGGCATATGAATACTACTTAAAAATTGTTGATATTTTACAAATTTTTCTGTTGGCGCATTTTCCAATACTAATTGGACTAAAATACCATAGGCCACTTTTTCACCATGCGTTAAATGATGAATATCGCCTTCAAGTGCTGTAAAACCATTATGAATTGCATGAGCAGCTGCAAGTCCTCCATTTTCAAATCCTAAACCTGAAAGTAATGTATTCGCTTCAATCACTGCTTCAACTTGTGGAGATACAATATGATTTTTAATTGCTTCATATGCACTATGTCCATATTCAAAAATCACTTCTTCACATTTCTGTGCAATCGCTAAGCTAGCTAATGATGGTTTTCCACTAAACATATTTTTTCCTTGTCTGCGTAACGTAGATTCTACCTCAACTAAAGTAGCTAATCCATCACTCATACCTGAAGCAAATAAACGTACAGGCGCTTGCGCAACAATTTGTGAATCCACCATTACTGTATCAGGATTCTTAGGGTAAAATTCATAACCACTAAATACACCATTATCATCATAAATAACAGATACGGCTGCCGTAGGTGCATCCATTGATGCAGTAGAAGCGAAATCGATAACACTTGCATTTAAAGCATTGGCTACTGCTTTACCTGTATCAAGTGCCTTTCCACCACCTAAACCAATGACTACATCTATGCCTTTTGTCTTAGATTCATCAACGATACGATTAATTTCATTTTCTGAAGATTCGCCTTTAAATGTTTCGTAATCATAATTAACTTCTGAATTATTTGAAAAACTTTGATCAATTTGATCTTTAGTTATATTCCAAACAACTTCATCTGAGATTATTAATGCATGTGAACCTAAACGTTGTGTTTCATCTGCGATAGATTCGATAACTCCTTTTCCTTGTACATATCTTCCTGGAGATTGATAAATAATTTTTGCCATAGAGCTTTCCCTCCATAATAAATATTTATACTACATCATTTAATAACTCTTCAGTAAATTACGCTCACAAATATATGATATAGAAAATACATATTAGCGTATTTACCATTACAAAACGAAAAAATAAGAATCAAGAGAAAGATTAAGTTGCTTAAAAAATTGATTTCTTTTTACACTTCCATTGTTAATCTATTGACTATAATTGTCCACCTATTACCTAAAACTTCATTAAATTATCACTTTTAAACTTAAATATTGTAATATTATAATTTATACTCCATAACTGACTCCATATTTACAATAGGTTTTATTGTTTTATCCTATACTTGTATTATTCTTAATCTAACATAAAAATTTTAACCACTTTCAATTTATTCTGGAGCGTAAATTGAAAGTGATTTTTTTAATTTATTATATATAGGTTTACTAAACAATAAGCTTAAAATAGAAAGAAATGACTCTATTCTCTATTATATTCGGAATGAATCTATAAGTGGATATCATACGTTTATTGATTACTTAAAAAATAATTATAAAATCGTCTTGAAAATAAATTTGAATGTGTATTTACAATAGAATTAATCATCATATTCTTCCCGGAGCAAACTATACACATAACTATCTGAGAATTCCCCTTGTAAACGTTCATCACTTCTCAATATACCCTCTTGTGTGAATCCAAGTCTTATTGGTATAGCTCTACTTTTCTTATTTTTAGTAGACATTCGTATTTCGATTCGATTAATATCATATTCTTCATATACATATTGAATAAGTGCTTTAGTGCATCTAGTCATGATGCCTTTCTTTTGGAAATCTTCAGCTAAATAATAACCAATCGATGTACGTTTATTAACTAAGTCTAAATAATGTAATCCAATGACGCCTACAAGTTTTTGATCATACCAAATGCCACAGTGAAATCCATATCCCCATCAGTGCGGTTTTCAAATGACACTCTTCAATCCATCTCCGCGCGCAAATTGTTGTAAGGACGACTGAATAAATGTTTTACTGTCTTCAACTTTATTTGTATGTTCAACAAAAGGTAAAAATTCTGCTAAGTAGTTACGGTTACTATCAACTAATTTAAATAATGGTTCCGCTTCTCGTTCTTCTAATATTTTTAATTTTAAGTGGTCATTAATTTGATATCCAAACATAATTAAAACCTCCTATATTTTTCGAAATATTCAATAAATTATAAGTATAATAACATAATTACATACATTAAAAACATAAACTTATTAAATATTTGTAAAATTTCAAACGTATTCATTATTCTTTTAACTATATATGTTAATCTTTTATACATCTGTTTTATTAAATTTGAAAGGAGTTAAATACATGGAAAACAAATCTAAACAGTTTTCAAATGTGTTTATTTTTGCTTCAGTTATTGTAGGGTTACTGGTAATTATTGGAGCCATCTTCCCTAATCAATTTGGTTCAATTTCTGGAGCAATCGGAAGTTTTATTACAGAAACGTTTGGTTGGTACTATATGCTACTTATTAGCATTATTCTGATATTTTGTATCACACTTATTTTTCATCCAATTGGAAAGCTTAAGTTAGGAAAGCCTGATGATAAACCAGAATTTAATACCATTTCATGGTTAACAATGCTATTTAGTGCAGGTATGGGTATTGGACTTGTATTCTATGGATCTTCTGAGCCCATTTCACATTATCTATCGCCGCCAACAGCGAATAAAGAAACAGAAGCTGCTCTAGCTGAAGCCATGCGTTCAAGTTTCTTACATTATGGACTACATCCTTGGGCAGTTTACGGTATTGTTGCATTGGCTCTTGCATATACACAGTTTAGAAAAAATGACTTAGGACTCATTTCTCATACATTACGTCCTATTTTCGGAAATAAAGTAGAAGGTCCATTAGGTACTGTTATAGATGTTCTAGCCGTTTTTGCTACTATTATCGGGGTTGCAGTGTCACTTGGTGTTGGCGCCATGCAAATTAACGGTGGTTTAAATTATTTATTTGGAGTGCCAAACAATAAACTTATTCAAGGTGTTATTATTCTTATTGTTACAGTTTTATTCTTAATTAGTGCTTGGAGTGGCTTAAGCAAAGGTATTCAGTATTTAAGTAATTTAAATATGCTTTTAGCTGCGATGTTACTTATTATTATTATAATTGTAGGTCCTACAATTTTAATTATGAATATGTTCACTTCTTCAATTGGTGAATATCTAAATACACTTATTTTCAATAGTTTCGATGTTGCTCCACTTAATTCACAAAAACATGAATGGTTACAATCATGGACGATTTATTATTGGGGTTGGTGGATGAGTTGGTCACCATTTGTAGGTATCTTCATTGCACGTATTTCAAAAGGCCGTTCGATTCGTGAATTCGTTATAGCAGTATTAGGTGTACCTACAATTATTAGTATGCTATGGTTTACAGCCTTTGGTATTACTGGTATTGAAATTGGTAAGCAATCTAAACATATCTTTAGTATGCCACCTGAAACACAATTATTTGGTATTTTCAATGAAATGCCTATGGGTACAATTTTGTCATTTATCGCTATTATCTTAGTAGGCTCATTCTTTATTACATCCGCAGACTCAGCTACATTTGTATTAGGCATGCAAACATCATTTGGTCGTTTAAATCCATCCGGTTTTGTTAAAATTGTCTGGGGCGTGATGTTATCAGCGATTGCCTATGTACTTTTATTATCTGGTGGATCGACAGGTCTAGATGCGCTGCAATCTGCTGCTATTATTTCAGCATTACCATTTAGTTTTGTTGTTATTTTAATGATGATTTCATTTTTCAAAGATGCAAATCAAGAAAGAAAATACTTAGGTTTAACCTTACAACCTGATCATCAACGTAAAAAGGACTATATTAAAAATAACACAACTCAACAATCTAAAATCAAATAGGACAGAAACTGAGACATCATTAAATGTCTCAGTTTTTTTATTGATAGCCGATGATTGAATTGAACATGCCTTTGTCGCAAGCTTTTTTCAACCTTAGTCCTCTTTTTTGGGGACGACACATTCAAAATGAATTCTATCTACTCTTGTAGTTTGTATAAGATATCTTCTAAAACTCTACTATAAAAGGTCACAGCGAATTGAAGACATTCGTTGTGACTTTATTTTTAAAATGTTCCTGGATTGAAGTTAGTCTTCCATTCATTAAATGGCCAATATCTCCAAACGACTTTACCTACAAGTTGTTTTTTATCTACTAGACCTACAACATCAAATCGGCTATCTATACTATTTTGTCTATTATCTCCTAAAACTAAATATTTATCTTTAGGAAGTTTCATTTCACCATTTGAACCTTTAATTTGACTTGATTTAAATGAGCCTGTTAAATATTGACCTTGTTTGTGTTTCTTATTGTAATCTAAATACGGTTCAGACACTTTTTTATTATTTACATATAATTGGTCTCCCTTATATTCTACTGTATCCCCTGGTGTACCAATCACACGTTTAATAAAATCACGTTTTGAATCTTCATGAAATACAACGACATCACCATTATCAATGTGATTCATAGATTTAGAAATTTTACTTATAATCACTTTATTGCGATCTTGAAACGTTGGATACATCGAAGACCCAGATACTGTATAGGATTCGCCAATAAACTTTGTTACTACAATAACAACCAGTAGCCCCACTACAATGGATATAACCCACTCCATGATTTCTCGTTTCACATTTCATCCCGCCTATCATTTGTTTTATTCTCGATGACTTCTACTCTATCATACATACTTTTCAAACACGTTTCATTCTTCTTACGATTGATTTCTATTTGAATCTTTCACATTCGTAAGATATCCCTCTTACTTTGTAAGGTTAGATAAAGGCACCGCTTCATTCACTCTTTTAAAATAAGAAGTGTAATAGAGATAAGGAGTGATGAGATTGAAATTATTATTAAGAATCATATTAACTATTCTTGTCATTATTGTAGTCATTATAGGTGGTTTATTTGGATTAAACGCATATTCAGACCAACATCCTAACAATCGTTCTATCAATGATTGGAATAAATTAAATCCCTTAGCACCAACGCATAAGTATTATGTTAAGACTCAAAAACCATCAAAAGTGGAAGTCATTGATAAGGAAAAAGACTTCTACATCTACCATTACAATCAAACAGGTTACACCAAAGATGGTAAAGCTAAAAACATTGATTACACAGCGTCTAAAAAATTAAAACAACATCATTACTTAGTTGTAAGCGAAAAATCTCACACCATTACATCATATAAAGAAGTAAAACAATCAGACATTCCAACTAAAGCGAAAGAAAAATTATAAAACTTACAAGGAGTATGAGAATCATGCCTATTTTAAACGTTAATCATGTATCAAAAATTTATGGAACGAAACAAAAATTTAAAGCACTACACGATATTAATTTTTCAGTCGATAAAGGAGAATTCGTTGCAATTATGGGCCCATCTGGTTCAGGTAAGACAACCCTTCTTAATGTTATCAGTTCGATTGATAGCATTTCAGACGGTACTGTAGAAATCAGTGGCAATGAGATAAACCAGTTGTCTAATAAAAAATTAGCACAATTTCGTAAGAAAGAACTTGGTTTTATTTTCCAAGATTATAGCGTTTTACCTACATTAACAGTTAAAGAAAATATTATGTTGCCATTATCTGTCCAAAAAATGAAAAAAGATGAAATGGAAAAAAACTATCAAGACGTCACAGAGGCACTTGGTATTTATGATTTAAGTGATAAATATCCTAGTGAAATTTCTGGAGGTCAACAACAACGTACAGCTGCTGCACGTGCTTTTGTACATCGACCATCCATCATTTTTGCAGATGAACCCACAGGTGCACTGGATTCAAAAAGTGCACAAGATTTACTTCATCGCTTAGAAGATATGAACAAACAATTTAATAGTACGATTATTATGGTTACTCATGATCCTTCAGCAGCAAGTTTTGCACAACGTGTCATTATGTTAAAAGATGGCGATATTCATTCAGACATTCATCAACAAAGTAAAACAAAATCTACATTTTACAATGAAATTATTCAATTACAATCAGCCCTAGGCGGTGTGGCAAATGACGTTTAATCAAATTACATTAAAGAATTTAAAAAGTAATATCAAACATTATGTATTATATCTTTTTTCATTAATCTTAAGCATCATCTTATATTTTAGTTTTGTCACATTACAATACACACATAGCTTAAATAATGGTTCATCAAAAATAATCAATCAAGGTGCAAAAGTTGGTTCAGTTTTTTTATTCATTACGATTATCATTTTCTTAATGTATGCGAACCATCTATTTATTAAACGTCGTACACGTGAATTTGCATTATTCGAACTCATTGGACTAACACGTGGTAACATTCTTAGAATGCTTGCTATCGAACAAATCACTTTATTTATTAGTACAGGCATTATTGGCGTTATCATTGGTATTTTAGGTTCAAAATTATTGCTTTCAATATTAATAAAACTGATGCATTTACACATTCATGCATCTATAGGATTTGAAGTAGCTGCTTTAATTCAAACAATGATCATGCTAATGTTAGCGTTTATTTTAATTATGTTAGAAAATGCGATCTTTTTAAAACGAAGAACCATACTTTCTATGATGAAAGACAGTATGAAAACAGAAGCAGTAAAAGCGAAAATCACCACGCCAGAATGTATTGCTGGTATTCTTGGACTCATAATGATGATGTTAGGTTATTATATGTCTACAGAAATGTTTGGTAAATTTCAAGAATTAACAATGGCCTTATTAACGCCATTTATTATTTTATTCTTAACTGTAGTAGGCGCATATTTGTTTTTCAGAAGTTCAGTTTCAATTATTTTTAAATCTTTAAAAAAATCAAAACAGGGTCGTGTCTCTATCACTGATGTCGTCTTTACATCTTCGATTATGTATAGAATGAAGAAAAATGCGATGTCTTTAACTATTATTACAGTCATTTCAGCAGTTACAGTAACAATATTGTGTTTTGGAGCAATTAGTAAAGCAAATGCTGACTTTAATATTCAATCATCGTCACCTCAAGATATTAACTTTACTAAAGTAAAGATGGCCCAACAATTTGAACATCAACTTAACCAACACGGTATACCATATACAAAAAAAACGTATGAAAATGCCAATACCCATATTATTGAAAATGATGTCATTAAAAGTAAAACGGGTAATGCAATGCAAAATGAAAGTATATCAATTATGGCTGATCCTCATATCAAAGGTCATCACGCTACAATTACAAATTTACAAGGTCCACTTTCAATGATGTTTAATGTTCAAATTCATAAAGATTTAAAACTAAAAGGGCAACAAGTAAAGACATTTTATGTAGATAAAAAAGATTTAAATGAAATCATTCCAATGGATGCTTCACTGGGTGGACCAGTACTTAAAATTAGCGCAGACAACTATAATGCTTTAAAAACAAAAAATCAACTTACACATCATTATGGTTTTAATATTAAGCATCATAGCGATCTTTCAAAAGCTGAAACATTAGCTAAAAAAGGAAACCAAAATGTAGTTTTAAAAAGTGAAACCAAAAAAGCAATTGATGAAAGTAATGGCATTCTTATATTTGTCACTTCTTTCTTAGGTCTTGCATTTTTAGTGGCAGCTGGTTGCATTATTTATATTAAACAAATGGATGAAACTGAAGATGAAATAAATAATTATCGTATTCTGCGACGTATTGGTTTTACAAATACTGATATGATAAAAGGACTAGCCTTAAAAATTATATTCAATTTCGGTTTACCATTAGTTGTTTCTTTACTCCATGCCTTTTTTGCAGCAAACGCATTTATGATCTTAATAGGTAATTATACATTGACACCTATCTTCATTGTTATGATTATCTATTCGCTCGTATATCTGATATTTGCAGTTATTTCGTTCATTCATTCAGAACGCATCATTAAAGACGCCATTTAAATAATAAATTGAAAGGACATGTTAAAATGACTATTAAAGAAATTATTCAACACGCATATGACGACTTAGTAAGTTTAAAAGTAAATTGGTTTAATGGTATCATGTTAGCTCTGATAGTATTAGTTGTTAGTAGCATTACAACGCCATTTATTGGTGTGCCGGTAGGCTTACTTGGCGGTGGCTATATTTTGAAAAGATACGAAAAAAATAACCATTAGAATAAAAAAGGAAGCTCAAAATAAATTGAGCTTCTCTTTCATTAATATTTTAAAAATATCTCTGTTAAATATATACTTAAATAACACATACATAAAAATAAACCCACTATAAAAATAAAAGATAATATACTAGTAAATAGATTCCTTTTTTCACTAGATTTTACTTCGTTTGGATCTTTACCATTCATAAAAGCTACTATTCTATCGTAGTTATCTAAATTATATTTATACTTAATTTTATCTATTTGAGTACCACTATAAAAGCTAATTAAAAAAAGAATAGCAATTATTATAAATCCCCATGAATTAAAATAATATAAGAGAGGACCTATAAGTATAGAAGACAAAGTAAATCCAATAATCATAACTAACGACCAAATGTTCATTTTTCTTTTTATAGATTCTTGTTTATTTGAATTTAAATCTCCTCTAACTAAATCATCTAGTGAGATATCAAACAACTCACACATTACTAGTAAATTATGAATATCTGGATAACTCTTTTCATTTTCCCAATTTGATATTGTCTGTCTAGAAACATATAATTTTTCTGCTAAGTATTCTTGAGAATATTCATCTCTTTCTCGGTATTTTCTTATTTGTTGACCGATATTCATTCATTCACCTCGTTATAAATTAAACTATTTTTATTTAATTTTTAAAATCATAATACTATATTTATAAAAGCGTTTTTTCTAATAAAAGGCTATCAATTTTCTTTTACATTATCTTAGTTTTAGTGTAAAAAATGTTTTACATTTTAGTATATCGCAATATTTTAAGATCTTTAGAACAAATATAAGCAAAGTATTGGTGGTGAAATTCCTAAAGGGGTAGGACAAATTAAAGATTGAGACCTTAATCATAAATAAACATGAAAAGATTTTGAGTTGACATAAACTGAAACCATCCCCTAGGAAAGCGAAATCGTATAATACTGATTATTAATAAAAAACCCATAGATTAAAATCATCTACGGGTTATATAAGAATAAGAATTATACTCTAATTTCTTATAGTTTCAATATTTTTATTATTCAATATTATATGCATCTAAAATTACTTTTAATAACTTTTTAATATAAGTTTCATTAAGGACGTTAGGTTTAATTAATATATTGAAATAAATCGGTGAAAAAATTAAATCAATAAATAAATCTTGGTCCGCTTCGTCAATATATTTAGAAATAATAGTCTTCAATATTTTACGATTGCTATCAAAATAACCTTTCATAAATATGTCACGTGCTTCAGATTTTTGATAACTAATTAATATTTCAATCACAGCACGACCTAAATGAGTTTGATAAATATTCATAATTCTTATTAGAAAATGATACAATTCATCGTACATCGTTTTATAATCATTTTCAAAAACGTGGATTCGACTGACAAACATATCGACAATAATAGATGATTTATCTTTCCAACGTCTATAAATCGTCGCTTTAGAAACACCAGTATTTTCAGAAATTTGATCTATTGTTATATCTCTAAAATAAGTCGTTTCTAATAACTGATCAATTTCTTTAAATATTTTTTCATTGATTGTTGGATCTTTCGGTCTTCCAGCCATCTTTTCTCCTTCTTAAACGTGAAATAAATTCTACAATTTCAAAGATAATTACTGCACTCATAAACCATACAATAAAACCAACCAAAATACTAAGTAACCACTCATGTGTAGAATATAACATTGCCCATGTTGCTAAGATACTACATAATACACCTGTCATACCAAAAACTGCACCTCTACTAACATGTTTGGCAACGACATCCCCATGTTGCATACCAGTAATAAATAAAGAAACAAGAAATACTGCAGGTAATGTTGCAAAAACGCCACCTAATTCCTTCCAAGGTAGCATAACTGAAATAATATAACTTAACATAACGGCTAAACCACCCACGAGAAATTTGATAAAAGTTAATTTCATTAAAAAGTCCTCCAAATATTAAGAAATATGTCGTACTGCAAAAATAGCAATTGAAATGACTAACCAACAAATAAATGCAAACGCTGTACCTTTTTTATAATCTCGTTTACTTATATAAAGCGACGTAATCAATACTGTAATGATGCAAGAAATAATACCTATTATAGCTCCTGAACTAAGATGTATCGACATTTGAATCAGCTGTTCTCCTCGATGATCTATAGCTAAAGCAATAATAGCTGCTAGGTAGACTGCCGGCATAGTCGCAATAATGCCGCCCATTTTTCCTCCTACTTTCTCAGCCATCATTGATGCAAAGGCAACAGCGATACCTCCAATCACAAAATGAAGTATCGCACTTGAAATTGATATTCCGAACACATGAAACCCTTCTTACCTTAATTATTAAACGATACGTTTCGTTTATTAATATTGTAATTCTATTTTCAAACTATGTAAATATGAAATAAAAAATCAATTATTATAAAAGAATTGACAAAAAAAGAACAGGGTACTGAATACAACATTCATTCTACCTGTTCTTTTAGTCATTAACGTTTATATAGTTTTATTTTAATTTCGTAATAATTCTCGTGGTCTTTATCACGATGCTCAACATGAATACCCGAGTCTTCAATGGCTTGAATACTCTTACCAACTTCATCACGTGCTTGTGTCAAATCTTTAGCAAATTGGAATGTTTTTGCTTTTACTTTTTCAGGAGCTAATTTTTGTTTCACACGAGCTTCTGTCTGTTTGACATTCAATTTCTGAACAATAACTTGTTCAATCAATTGTTCTTGATCCGCTTCTTTTAAGGATAATACTGCGCGTGCATGGCGTTCTGTAATTTTACCTTCACGTAATCGTACAATTACTTTTGGTGCTAATTTAAGTAAGCGTAATTTATTAGCAATAAAACTTTGGCTTTTTCCAAGACTTTGCGCTAACTCACTTTGAGTGGTCTGTCCAATTTCAAGTAACTTTTTATAAGCTTCGGCTTCTTCTATTGCAGATAAATTTTCACGTTGGATATTCTCAATAAGGGCTACTACAGCAGTTTCTTCATCATTCATATGTCGAATAATGACGTCTGCTTTAGATTGATGCAAGGATTGTAATGCTCTAAATCGTCGTTCACCAGCAATAATTTCATACATATTCTCTTCTATAGGTCGAACGACAATGGGTTGTAATAACCCATGTTCTTCTATCGACTCAGCAAGTTCTGTAATTTTACTTGAATCAAACACTTGGCGCGGTTGATAACGGTTAGGTACGATACGCTCTATTTGAATGGATTCCACACTTGAATGACGATTTTCTTCAATATAATCAACGATGTCTTCTTTATTTTTTAAACCAAATAGTTTAGAAAAAGGTTTTTTCATTGTCCATTCACTCCTCTTAAAATCAATTTTAACATGAGTAACCGAAAAATTGATTAATTTTCTAATAAAGGAGCTTTATTAGGCGTACCAGGTTTTCTAGGATATTTTTTAGGTGTTTGACGGCGCTTATCCACTATAATCATTTGTCGTTCACCTGCATCTTCTGGTAAATCAAACGTGTAAGAATCACTAAACGCTCCACCTAAGATGCTTATACCAAATTGTGCTTCTGCTAATTCTTCTTCACCTTTTGCAGACTTTAATGCAATAAACTGGCCGCCTTTTTTAACTAACGGCAAACATAACTCACTTAGAACAGTAAGTCTTGCCACTGCACGTGCTGTTACCACATCATATGTTTCTCTATTGACACCTTTACCAAATGTTTCTGCTCGATCATGAACAAAACTTACTTGGGTTAATCCAAGTTCAACTGCTAAATGATTTAAAAACTGAATACGTTTATTTAATGAATCGACAATGGTAACTTTCAATTCTGGAAAAACAATTTTTAAAGGAATGCTTGGAAATCCAGCGCCAGCCCCTACATCACAAAGTGTTAATGGCTGATTAAAATCATAGTAAAATCCAGCTGTAATAGAATCATAGAAATGTTTCAAGTAAACTTCATGCTCATCAGTAATACTTGTTAAATTCATTTTTTCATTCCATTCAACAAGCAAACGATAATAGGTTTGAAACTGTTGTTGTTGTTGATCTGTTAATTCAATACCTTGCTCACTTAACGCTTTTGTTAACCATTCGATGCCACTCATTAATTTTTCACCCTTTGTAATTTACCTTGTTCTAAATATACAAGTAAGATAGAAATATCTGCAGGATTAACACCTGAAATACGTGATGCTTGCGCAATATTTAATGGTTTAACCTCTGATAATTTTTCTCGTGCTTCAGTAGCTAAACTATCCACTTTACTATAATCTAAGTCTTCTGGAATTTTCTTTTCTTCCATACGTTTAACTTTTTCAACTTGTTGTAATGATTTATTGATGTAACCTTCATATTTCGTTTGAATTTCAACTTGTTCTTCTACCGCTTCTGGTAACTGATGTGTTTCTTCTAATATCTCTAAAATTGTATTATACGTCATTTCAGGTCGGCGCAATAAATCAATGGCTAAGATACCATCTTTTAAGCGAGAACCACCATGAGCTTCAATCACAGATTGCGTATGTTCATTCGGTTTAATACGGATATTTGATAAACGGTCAATTTCATCTTGAATTTGTTGACGTTTATCATTAAAACGTGCATAACGTTCTTCAGAAATCATGCCTAAGTCATAACCAATATCAGTTAAACGTAAGTCGGCATTATCATGACGTAATAATAAGCGATATTCAGCACGAGAAGTCAATAAACGATAGGGCTCATTCGTTCCTTTTGTTACTAAATCATCAATTAAGACACCAATATAAGCATCTGAACGACTTAGAATTTTTTCGCCTGTACCTAATACGTTACCTGCAGCATTAATACCTGCCATAATGCCTTGGCCTGCTGCTTCTTCATAACCAGATGTACCATTAATTTGCCCTGCAGTGTATAAGTTTTTAATCATTTTAGTTTCTAATGTTGGCCATAATTGTGTTGGCACAATCGCATCATATTCAATCGCGTAACCTGCACGCATCATATCTGCTTTTTCAAGACCTGGAATAGTAGCTAACATTTGACGTTGAACATGTTCAGGAAGACTGGTTGATAAGCCTTGCACATAAACTTCATTCGTATTACGTCCTTCTGGTTCTAAGAAAAGTTGATGACGTGGTTTGTCGTTAAAACGTACAAATTTATCTTCAATAGATGGACAATAACGTGGACCTGTACCTTTAATCATACCTGAATACATGGCTGATAAATGTAAATTATCATCAATAACTTTATGTGTACGATCATTTGTATACGTGAGCCAACAAGGTAGTTGGTCTAAAATGTATTCGGTAGTTTCAAAACTAAACGCACGACCAACGTCATCGCCAGGTTGAATCTCAGTTTTAGAATAGTCGATGGTTTTAGAATTCACACGTGGCGGTGTACCTGTTTTAAAACGCACAACTTCAAACCCAAGTTCTCTTAAATTATCAGCTAATGAAATAGATGGAAGTTGATGGTTTGGACCACTTGAATATTTCATATTCCCTAAAATGATTTCTCCACGTAAGAATGTACCTGTCGTGATGACTACAGCTTTCGCATGATACTCTGTACCTATGTTCGTACGTACACCTTTAACTTCATCATTTTCAATCAATAATTCGTCTACCATACCTTGCATGATATCTAAGTTATCTTCATCTTCAATGACACGTTTCATTTCTTGTTGATAAAGCACTTTATCAGCTTGAGCACGTAATGCACGAACTGCTGGACCTTTACCAGTATTAAGCATACGCATTTGAATGTGTGTTTTATCAATGGCTTTAGCCATTTGGCCACCTAATGCGTCGATTTCACGTACTACTATTCCTTTTGCTGGGCCGCCGACTGATGGGTTACATGGCATAAAGGCGATATTATCTAAGTTAATGGTTAACATTAACGTTTTAGCACCACGTCTTGCTGAAGCTAATCCCGCTTCAATTCCAGCGTGACCGGCACCAATAACAATTACATCATATTCTTGAACCATTGAATGGACCTCCCTATTTTTTCTTAATTATTATTATTCATTTTAGACTACTGACCGTCTTAATTTTTATTATTTACCTAAACAGAATTGACTAAATAGCTGATTAATTAATTCATCACTTGCTGATTCTCCAATAATTTCTCCTAATAATTCCCATGTACGAGTTAAATCAATTTGAACCATATCCATAGGAATACCAGCTTCAGCTGCATCAATAGCATCTTGAATTGTTTGTCTTGCTTGTTTTAAAAGTGAGATATGTCTAGAGTTTGAAACATAAGTCATATCTTGATTTTGTACTTCTCCACCAAAGAATAAATCTCTGATTTGTAATTCTAATTCGTCGACACCTTCTTGTTTTAACATTGATGTTTGAATAAGTGGTGTGTCCCCTATCATAGTTTTAACTTCTTCAATATCTAATCGACGCTCTAAATCTGTTTTATTAACGATAACAATCGCATCTTCATTTTTTATGACTTCATATAATGTACAATCTTCTTCAGTTAAAGGCTCGTTGTTATTTAATACAAAAAGGATTAAATCTGCTTCACTTAATGCTTTACGTGAGCGCTCTACGCCTATTTTTTCTACAATATCTTCAGTATCACGAATACCTGCTGTATCAACAAGTCTTAACGGGACACCACGTACATTAACGTATTCTTCTAATACATCTCGAGTTGTTCCAGCTACTTCAGTGACAATGGCTTTATTATCTTGAATAAGATTATTTAGCATTGAAGATTTACCTACATTCGGTTTACCGACAATCACTGTAGATAATCCTTCTCTCATAATCTTACCTTGAGTACCGGTTTCTAATAATTGATCAATTTCATTTTTAATTTTTTTAGATTGCGCAAGTAAAAATTCCGTTGTTGCATCTTCAACATCATCATATTCTGGATAATCAATGTTCACTTCAACTTGGGCAAGAATTTCTAATATCGATTGACGTTGTTGTTTAATTAAATCACTCAAACGACCTTCAATTTGATTCATTGCAACTTTAGAGGCTCTATCCGTTTTAGAACGAATGAAGTCCATGACTGCTTCTGCTTGAGATAAGTCAATTCGGCCATTTAAAAACGCACGCTTAGTATATTCGCCAGGTTCCGCCATTCTAGCGCCATGTGTCATGGTAAGTTCTAGTATACGATTAATTGTCAAAATACCCCCATGACAATTAATTTCAATAATATCTTCACGTGTAAAGGTCTTTGGTGCACGTAAAACTGAAATCATCACTTCTTCTACAACTTCATCTGTCTCAGGATCTATAATATGGCCGTAATTAATAGTGTGTGATGGAACATCTTTTAATTTTTTCTTTCCTTTATATAACTTATCACCTATTTCAACCGCTTCTGGACCAGACAAGCGTACAATACCAATTGCACCTTCTCCCATTGGAGTTGAAATACTTGTAATTGTATCAAAATCCATTATCCATTCTCGCCTCCCTAGTTAAGTAAAATTTCAATATAATATTGTAATAAGTTTCTAATTAAATTGCGAATATATTGTTTTATAATCTACTGGTTAGTCTTCGGTTTGTCTAACATTAGACTTCCGTCAGTCTAAATTTATTTAATTCTCTTATTAAATACCTTTGCTATTTTCAATACATGTTCTAAACTGCCTTGAATCTCTAAAGTTGACATATTTTTAGCAGGTTGTCTCGCTATTACAATAATATCTTTTGAAATCATATCTTGCTTATGCACTTTAAAATTTTCTCTAATAGCACGCTTAATACGATTTCGAGTTACAGCATTTCCGATTTTCTTAGAAACGCTAATGCCTAAACGAAAATGTTCATACTCATTCTTTAGTGTATAAACAACAAATTGTCTATTGGCTACAGATTTTCCCTTTTTATAAATTCTTTGGAAATCACTGTTCCTTTTTATACGATAAGCTTTCTCCATGCTTAAAATCACTCGCTTACATTGTTCTTATGTTACATTGATCTATTAAAATGTATTTGTTTAAAACGAAAAAAAAGACCACTGAGAAGTCAGTGATCTTATGCTGATAAAACTTTACGGCCTTTACGACGACGACGCGCTAAAACTTTACGGCCATTTTTAGTGCTCATACGTTTTCTGAAACCATGAACTTTACTATGTTTACGTTTATTTGGTTGATAAGTACGTTTTACCATGCAAAACACCTCCATCTACATATTATATCTCGTTCACTACATCTACTTCTAATGAACCTGACTATTTTAATAGATAAATGATAATTGTTAATATCAAATAATTTTGATTTAATTCGATTTTATCTAGTCATAATTCAAGCAACTACTACAATATAACAAATTACCATTTATAAAGCAAGCAACTTTTGAAACCAATTAATGATTTTCAAGAATGTCTTTTAGTTATATCACTTTTATTTTTTAATATTTATACATTTCATTGATTCAGTAGCTTCTCAATTTTATACATATTTAATACACGTTTATAAATTATTTCCCAAACCTGTTATAGTACATTGAATTATGGTATCATTTTTTATCCACTTATTCACATATAGTATTTAATTTTTTGTGGATAATCAATAGCATATTCACAGATTTATACCAAATTTACAAACATATTCACAGCCATTTGACATCTATTGCAGTTAAAAAGTATAATTGTGTGGATAAGTCGTCTGAATCATTTATCTTATAGGATTTTTTTATAAATTCTATACGTGTTTTTACTGTGTATAAATCATAGCATATATAAAGTTATCCACCGAATGTGATTAACTTGTGGATAATTATTAACATGCTGTGATTATTTTTATCCACGCTTATAAAAACTGTGTATAAGTCTTAAATTTATAGAAAGATGGAGTTTATAT
>NZ_JBBOQE010000002.1:0-33552 GCF_038003965.1 Staphylococcus sp. FSL W8-1268
ATGTCTAATTTTAATATTAAAGAAATCCAAAAAGAAAAATTCTATCGATTGCCTAAAGTATTTTTTACAAATCCTAAATATACTAAATTGTCCAATGATGCAAAAATAACTTGGTCAATATTAAGAGATCGTTTAGATTTATCTATAAAAAATAATTGGATAGATGAAAATGGAGATATATTCTTTATATATACTAACGAAAAGTTAAAACAAATCCTAAATATTAGTAGCCCAAACAAATTATCTAAAATAAAGAAGGAATTAACTCGAGCTGATTTGTTTAGTCAAATCAGAGTAGGATTAAATAAACCCAATAAACTGTATCTAAAAAAACCTGAAGTAACAAAAGCTGATGTATATTACATTACACAACAAGAAAATGACGTAGAACAGCAATATTCTACGGATGTATCAAATTCATACATCCAGAAATATGATAATGATACATCAGGAAATATTAAAATGATACATCATGATATATTAAAAAAATACACTAATGATACTGATTATAATGATACTGATTATATTAAGACTGAGAATAATGATATGGATGATTTGAATGATAAGAAATCAACATATCCTAGTAATCATACAAATCATTCAAATCACGACAATTCAAACTTTAATAATGAGGCTTTAAAATTCCAATTACTCGAAGAACTACCACAGAGTATTCAAAACTATCTAAGTAACTTTGAAGTAGCTGAAATTAAACTTATTAAATCTGTGTTATTAAAAGCCAAAACATCCTTCAACAATTCTATTGATGCATATTATTTATTAGAAGATATGGAATTTGAAATTGTTAGTGTTCTTAAGCGTTTTAAAGCTACATTAATTCAAAAAAATGAAACCGTTGAAGCAATGCAAGGGTACTTAATGAAATCTCTTAAATCTGAATTTGCAGAAGTACATACGCTTAATAAACGACGTGATCATTTACCAATCACTTCTTTATTTAATCAATAATACAACTTAATAAGCCAACAATGATCCAATTAGAGAATATCTTTAAATAGATATTCTCTTAACTGTAGGCGAACTTTATTTTCAATGAAATGTAATTAATTAAGTAAGTGGGACTAAAATTGAAACGTTTAGTCCCATTTTTATAAACAATTAATATTCATTGTTACTACTATCAGCAATTTTTTCTTTTTAGTGGAATCCAAGTATTTGTAAGCATGATAAATTACTTCTTTTTAAATTTATTTGGCTTATTCGTATTAATGTATTTGGAATACATCTTTAACAATTCTTCTGTTTCATCTGGACTTAAATGTTCACATTCAAAATATTTTTCAAGCATTGCACCTTTTCGAATAAGTCTATGCGCTCTTTCTTTGCGATCTAAATTTTTTAATCTATGTTTTCTTAATTTAGCTTTTTCAATTGCAGCATTTGTTTTTTTGAGATTTTGAAAATCATTCATCTTATCACTTACTATTCTGATTAATTTCGTTTTCTTTTAAATTTTCATTGTTCCCGTTGCTGTTATTTTGTTCGATATCTTTATTAAATTCTTCAATGACTTTATCCATAATTTTATACAATTCATCATTAGAGTTAATCATATTTAAATTAAGTTTTTTTAAAAAATAACCACCAATTTTATTAGATAGTTGTGCTTCTTGTTGTTTCTTTTGTTCTTTCAGTTGTTCAATTTGTTGTTCTAATTGACTTAACTTTGAAATATCGGTTTGTTTGATTTTAGACATTAAAAAACTCCCTTAGTTTATCTATATAAAGCATACCATAATTCATTGGGTAAGTCGTACATTCATGGTATAATGTAACCAGTTCTTAAGACACTGCCCATTTACATGCAAATTGAAAATTGGCATGAAATGGGCAACCATACTGGTTGATTGTTATAGTTCCCACAGGGGTTTAAATACAAAAAAGAGAGGAGGTAAAATCATGGAGAAAGGTTACTTTATGTTAAGAGTGACTAACATTAATCGAGCAACTAAAAATATCGTTGCGTCAGCGTCTTATCGTTCTGATGAAGCATTATATAGTGAACGTACAGATGAAAAAATTAAGTTTAGAAATCATACTGTTAAGCCTGAAAGCATGATTTTAACTCCTCAACATGCACCCAAATGGACTAAAGATAGACAACGTTTATGGAATGAAGTCGATAAAGTTGAAAAGAATAATGCGAAAACGAAAAATCCTAGATTAGCAAAAGAAGTCTTATTAAGTTTGCCTAATGATTTTGATAGAGAAATACAAACAGAATTAACCAAAGATTTTATAAAAAGTGAGTTTGTAGACAAAGGAATGGTGGCTGATATTTCAATTCATAGAGATGACATGAACAATCCACACGCTCATGTTTTACTGACTCAAAGACCTTTCAATTCAGACGGCACTTGGGGAAAAAAGACAAAAACGAAAACACGATACGATGAAAACGGTCATGCGATTTTAAATAAAAATGGTAATAAAGTTAGAAAGCAAGAACGCTTTGCCGATTTTGATTTCAAAGAAGTTCGTAAGCATTGGGAATTAAAATTAAACCAATATTCAGAACGTGAACAAAGTTTAAGACGATATGATAGTCGTTCTTTTGAAGATCAAGGTTTAGAAAAAATTGCCGAAATTCCACTGACAAGGGAAGAATATCGGCTAGAAAAAAATGAACAAAAACGTTGTGAAAAAGAGGGTATTGAGTACCAACCCGTTACTTATTACGGACAGAAAAATGAACAGATTAGACGATATAATCGTGGCGAAGTATCACAAATATTTAGTGATAAAGAGAAAGAACAAGCACAAAATGAAATTAGATTATTTATTCAAAATGCTAATAATCAAGTAAGTAAAAATGAACAAAGTTATTCTATTTTATTTGATAGATATAAACATGATGTTGGCTATTCAGAAGCGAAAGAAACAATAAAAAATACGTTTGATAGTGCGTCTACTTTTGGTCGTAAAATTCAAAATGACTTACTTAAAAATGAAATTAAGAGACGTCAATTGAAATTCTATGCTAAAAATTATGATGAAAATTATCAGTTTAGAAAAGAAATTGAAAGTAAAGGATATAGTCAACAAAAGTTTGTTAATACTGTTGAAACTAACTATAAAGCGTTACTCAATGAGAAGAATAAGTTAGAAAGTAGAGAGAAAAAACGTAAAGAGATTTATCAATCAGCTAAAGATGTTTATCTAACTGAAAGTGAAAAAAATCATCTCATTGTTCAGCAAATGTACCCTAAATCTCATCATCATTTTAGCCATGATGAAAAAGCATTTATTGTTGATGAAGCACAAAAAGGTAATATTATAAAAGCAACTCATGTTCAATACCTATTCAAACAAAATAACCATATTCCTACTGATATATTGCTAGAAGATACTTATAAAAAAGCGAGTAAAGATATTTTCTTTAGTCAAAGACAGCTTAAAAATTTAGAAAAAGATAGCTTTGAATATAACGTTGAGTTGCAATTTATTAAGGAAAAAGAAAAAGAAATTGATAGTTATAAAGAACATATTGATGATGATTTAAGAATAGATATAGGCGATAAAAACTTTGAAAAAGTCAAAGACCAAACACCTAATGAGAAAGTTCAATTACTCATTAAACTTGAGAAATATAATAATGTCGATCAAGAAGAAGTTATCGAAAAACATATTAATCAAGTAGATAGAAATGATCATGACAATCGTATTGAACATGAAAATGAACAAACTAATCACATTCATTTACCAACGATAAATGCTAGTGACTTCCTTATGTATTATGCGAATGAAACAGAAAAACAAAACAATATTAATCATAAGAAAAAGAAGAAACAAGATAGAAATAACCAAATGAGAAGATAGTAGGCCGTTGAAATGATACAAAGTTCATTCTTTAATAAGAAACTTAAACAAATGTGGTACATTGGTTTTGTTTTAAAGATAACATTGAAATTCACGATTATATACGGGATTTTAACTTATCAAACAGATTGAAACGAATGTCGGCATAGCGTGAGCTATTAAGCCGACCATTCGACAAGTTTTGAATTTGTTAAGGGTTCCGAGACTCAACGTCAATAAAGCAATTGGAATAAAAGGATATATTATTTTGAAAGAAAAAAGGAGCGATAAAAAATTTGTTTTCGATATGTTTGTCTGTAATTTCTATAATAATTGCCATTGTTTCTCTTGTCTCTTCTATACGTGCTAGAATCTATCAAAAAACTAAAGATAATAAGCTATTAAGACCTCAACTTTTATTGGAATCTCAAAAAAAGCAAACAACAGATTATATTGGAATTGACTTTGAAATTGGTGGTTATGAGAAGTTGAAAGATTATAATGTTTTGCTTAAATTTTTTAATAACACTGATGCTAAAATTATTGATTTATCTGTGTCTGTGAATGTCTTAAGAAATGAAACTTTTTTTTATTTGTTAGATAAAGCATTAGAAGAGAAAGATAACAATTTTTATTGTGAAACTGATGAATCTGGTAATATTGTTTATACTTGGGATAAAATTTTTGGTATGCCAGAAACTACGAACGTTCAACAATCTATTTTAGAAGGTGGAAATTCATTTGAAATAGAGTTACCCGGTATTTTTTCAGCCTTACTGTTAGGAGCTATGTATTCATATCGAATGGATTTTAAAAAATCAAATTCTGTAATAGAGTTTGAAGTGAATATTTCATATAATCATGCTCTTACGAAAAAAAATAAATACGTGAAAATAAAAGAAATAATTCCCGTGACAATTACTTTTAATAATATGATTCAGGGACCATATGTCTTGTATGATTCATTTATCTTTAAACAATTATGATGAGCATTTGATTATTTTTTTAAGTATTTTATTATATAACTTTTAATATTATTTTTTACTTCTATGTAATTAGTTGGCTCGGGACTCATTTGAAGAGGAGATAACGATATAATTTTTTTATGTCCTTTTATTTCTATTTCTATTTCTTGTTCACCATTTTCTCCGAATTCTTGAGTCAATATTGCTATATAATCACCTTTATTTAATTTTAATTGACCTTTTTCTATTTCTGTTTGATTTTTGGTAGGCATATCTTTTCTTTTATTAACGTTTATATGTTCAATCTTAATACCTTCACGATTATAAATATTAAGTATTTTTATATCGTGTTCATCTGAGCCAATTACAACTGCTAGCTTGTTTGGGTTAGTTAGTATTATTTCTGCCATAATATTTCTTTTTTTTTCGGCTATAAATTCATTTGGTATTATTTCTGTTTTACCTATTGGAAATTTATTTTGAAAATAGTTCTTTATTTCTTCAGGAGTTTTAGTTAGTGCTTCGTGATAATGTTCAGTTAAAGTTGCATAAACATTAACTTTTAATGTTGTTGTTTTGTCGAATAATATATATTTAATTAATATAATTATGTAAATTATTACTAGTATGGAGGATATTGTACCTCCGATATTTACAAACCATTCAAAATTTCTAGACCAATCGGTTTTGTTCATTTCATTCTCCTTTTAGTTAAATTCGAATTTGCTATTTTGTGTGTTTTAAACGAGTTGAAAACGAGTTTCTTCTTTAGTCATAAAATGACTTATCAAAAGTTACCTATAATCGTATATTCGTAGATGATATAATATACAGGTCGCCTATCTCTCAGGCGTCAATTTAGACGCAGAGAGGAGGTGTAATTATGTTTGATAACTTTGTTCACATCATGACCACAGCAGCGAGTGGTTGTATCGTCGCATTATTTGCGCATTGGCTACGCAATCGCAACGATAAGAAAAAATAGGCGACTATAGTCACACCTAAAAAATCCCCTCACTATCGGAAGTAGTGAGGGGATTGGTGTATTATGCTTAATAACTTTGTTAGGTAGATTATAACACTGGTTAGTAGAGGAATGCAAAAACTACTGTTCGCGACAGAAAACTATGGAGGGTTACTGTGGTTGCTGATCTTTAACACATTAATAATTCATTATACAATTCTCGTCTTTCTTGATTGGATTTATTTCCAAAGTTAGTATTATTATACCAATTTATAACGTTTTGTATAGAAGTGTTAGAAGCATTCCTATTATAGGTGAAATACCCAGATAAATAGGAAATATAATCAATTCTTGATGGTTCTCGTAAACTATTGATGTCAATAAAGTTCAAGGCATCTTCTAAGCCGTCTAATGTCATTTGAAAACACTTTCTTAATTGATCGGGCTCTAACTCATTTAAAAAAGATCCTTTGGCATCTGACGGGATGGGACTGTAATTTAAAGTATGATTTTTTTTACCACTCACTATTTCAAAAGCAGAATTGAGTGTGGCTAAAGGTATAGAGACCTCTGTATTTTTTTGTATAAATAGATGGTCAAGTCCGGCCATTTCCAATCTATCTCTAAAAACGTTGGAGTATTCTTTATAAAAATCTAAGCCTTTTATTTGTAATTTAGTGAGTTTCATTTGAAGGTCAGGAACTCTACTACCCGCCAAATTTAGAACGTCAAACCATTCAATTTGTTCTTCACCAGATAAGTCTTGAGCATAATTAATGGTATAAAAATAATTAAAAAATTTGGTGCGTATTTGTCCTAGAATAGATGATACAGAGAATTCTGCTAATCTCGGATTTAATCTAAGATACTCAGTATAGACCTCAGGATCTTTATTGTATAAAACACCAACAGGGATTTGATTTTTACTCGGCTTTTTTTCTTTTAAATTGACAAATTTCCCTTTAGTTAAATCTAGCGCTATTTCTTGTATTGATTCATCATTTGAATAAGCTTGATAATTCGTTGAAATCCTTTGTTGCCCATCTATCACACTTAGACTACCTTCATTTAATTCTTCTATTTCAGTTCTACTTAATAGCTTTACGTGGGGCATCCCCTTACTTTTAGGACCAATTCTATTCATTGAAATAGGAGAAACCGGAGCAAAACCTCCTAATTGAAAATTGTATAAGTCTATTTTCTTTTCGGCTGTCCAAGATAAATCGCGCTGAAAGATTGGCATAATAACTTGGCCTGAATCCACATCAGAACATAATTGGTTAATTGATTTTTGGATAGTTTCTTTGGTAGGATCATTAAATGCATTTTCATTTAATTTTTTATTTAGTCTAATTGACACACTCAACAACTCCCTTTGCTGCTTGTTAATATAAGATTAACTATAAGACATTAAAAAGTCAATAATTTTTAGCAGCGTCTTATAAATAGCGAAATAAATATAAATAATACTATAAAAATATAAGCAGCTTAAATTAGCTGCTTATATTTTTATAGTATTATTTATATTTGTTTTATGACTTTATAATGTCGTACGACTTACCCTAATCTATTTGATGTTTTTTGAATGATGATCGTCTCTCTTTTCTTTCTCTTATTTGCGCTGCTTCTAACCTTTTCTTCGTATTTTTACTTTTTATTAGAATTGTACGTTTAGTGTACGCTCTAAATAAACAAAAATAGTCCTCTTATTAAAATAAGAGGACTATTTTTGTTTAAAATTATTCAAGACCATTCGCTTTCTAACATACTCATTTGCCATAAATTATAATATTCTCCATTTAATTTTCTAAAGTCTCTTTTTTCTCCTTCTTTTATAAATCCAATCTTTTTGTAACTTTTAATAGCTGATTTATTAAAGGCAAAAACACCTAATTCAATTCTGTGTAGTCCCAAATCTTCAAAAGCCTTTTTCAATAATTTCTTTATTATTTTAGGGCCTAATCCTTGGCCACGCATTTGCGGATCACCTACTAAAACTTTACTTAACGTGGCGGAACAATTTTTAAAATCTATATTATTTAAAGCAATATGACCTATAATTTTTTTTGAATTATTTTCTTCAATGATAACTTTATAAATTATTTTACTAGAATTTTCTTTATTTGTGTCTTTAATATATTCCTTTAATTGTTCTTCATCTAGGGGATAATTAAAATCTGTACCTGCCCATTTGACTAAAAGTTCAGGAGAGTTTATCCAGTTTATTAATAAATCAAAATCTTTCTCCTCAAAATATTCAAACTTAATCAATAAATTACTCCTTAAATAATAGGTTATTAACTATAAAAATTCAGTGAATGTTGCAATATAAACAACCACTACAATTTTTTGATACTTTCTTCATCAACTTTCTATCTTAAATTTTCGATTTTTTATAAAGCGTTTTGTATTATCTAAATAACTCTTTACAATTTACTGATTTTTAAGCTTTTGCTAATAGATTTATGCAACTTTAATATTATAAGTAAATCTATGCACTTCATCATTAAATTTAAATTCTGCCCAAATTTTATACATCCCTTTTTTAGGAAAATGAGCATAAAAGGTTGTAGAATCAGGTGATTCTGGGTGAACATGAATATAATCAGTTAATTGCTCATCAAATATAATCACATGTCCTAAAGCTCCTAAATAAGGTTGGGGAGTTAATTCTGTATTGAAAGTTAAAGGGACATGTTCATCTTCTTTAGCACTTATAGAATTTAAAGTTACATGAACTCCTTTGTTAACTTTTACCCAATTTTTATCAGAATTTAAAGATGTTGTAGAGGTTATTTTATCTCCAATTTGCAGTTCAATAGGATGAACGGAATACACATGGTTTTTTGGTGTAACATCAACAAAAGCCTGGTAAGTTCCTGGCTCTAATTGTTGGTTAATTATAAATAAACCTTCATGCTTTTTTTGAGGGTGTAGGTGGTAATATTTCTCCATGTCATTAGATACTAAAACGAAATGCATTTCTTTTTCATGCATAGTATCTAATAATGGGGCATTATTAAATTCATCTTCTAACGTAATTTCTATATTATCATCTCTATATACAACATTTGCTTTAATTTCGGGTTTGTTTGAATGATATTCATGATTATGATTCATATTTTTATCCTCCTTAATTTTTAATAAGGGCATATCATTAAACGATATGCCCAACTATTTAAATTATTTAATTACATCGTAACCTTGATCTTCAATAGCTTCTTTAAAGTCGTTGAAAGCTACTTGATTTTCATCAAATTCAACTTCCACATTCCCATTCGCCAAGCTTACTTCTGAAGATGTTACACCATCTAATCCATTTAATGCTTTTTCAATTGAATGCTTGCAATGGTCACAGCTCATACCTTCTACATTAATAACTTCGTTAGTCAATGTTGTCACCTCCTTTCAAGAAATATAAGATTCTTATAATTTCATACGTTTTAGACGTAAAGCGTTTGTGACAACACTTACAGAACTTAAAGCCATTGCTGCTCCCGCAACCCAAGGTGCTAGCAGACCAATTGCTGCTATAGGGATACCTGCAACATTGTAACCAAACGCCCAAAATAGATTTTGGCGAATATTACGAATTGTAGATTTACTTGCTTTTATTGCTTTTGGAATTAATAAAAGGTCTCCTCCTAAAATAGTTATATCAGCAGCTTCGATTGCAACTTCTGTACCTGTACCAATGGCAATACCAATATCTGCTTTAACTAGTGCTGGAGCATCATTGACACCATCTCCAACCATAGCTACTTTTTTACCTTCAGATTGAATTTCTGCTACTTTAGAAGCTTTTTCTTCTGGTAAAACCTCTGCAATAATCGTGTCTATACCAACTTGTTTTGCTATTGCTTGTGCGGTACGTTTGTTATCACCAGTTAACATAGCAACTTCAATACCTAATTCATGAAGTTTTTGAATAGCTTGTTGGGCAGTATCTTTAACTGTATCAGCTACAGCGACAACCCCTCTCAATTCGTTATCTACGCTTATAAGCATTGCAGTTTTTCCTTCTTTTTCAAATTGAGCGAGATTTGTTTCAGCTTCATTAGTTTGGATTCCTTTTTCACTCATTAGTTTTCGATTTCCGACAAAAAGTTCTTTACCATCAATTGTTGCATTTATACCGCGCCCTGGTATAGCTTCAAAATGGTCTACTTCTAAAAATTCTAATGATTTTTCTTTAGCATAACTTACGATAGCTTCAGCTAGTGGGTGTTCAGAACCTTTTTCTGCACTAGCTAACAATTGTAATGTTTGATCATCTCCACTAAAATCAGTGACTTCAGGTGTGCCATTTGTTATAGTGCCAGTTTTATCTAAAACAACTGTATTAATAGCGTGTGTACCTTCAATGTGTTCTCCACCTTTAAATAGAATGCCATTTTCAGCAGCTTTTCCGGTACCCACCATTATAGAAGTAGGCGTAGCTAAGCCTAACGCACAAGGACAAGCGATAACTAATACTGCTATTGCAGCAACTAAGGCTGGTTCAAATTGTCCCGGCTGAACTAATGAAATCCATATAATAAATGTGAAAATCGCGATACCTACAACGATAGGTACAAAATATCCAGAAATAATATCTGCTAGTCTTTGTATTGGCGCTTTAGAACCTTGCGCTTCTTCGACAACTTTAACAATGGAGGCAAGAGCTGTATCTTTACCAACTTTTGTTGCTTCAACAGTAATTGCTCCATTTTTATTCATTGTTGATCCTATAACATTATCATTTTGCATTTTTTCAACAGGAATAGATTCACCTGTCAACATTGACTCGTCAATTGAAGTCATACCTTTAATTATTTTGCCATCTACTGGTATTTTTTCTCCTGGTTTGATAACTAAATAGTCTCCTTCTTTTACCTCACTTAAAGGAACCATAGTCTCTTCACCGTTGCGTAATATACGTGCTTCTTTAGCTTGTAAATTCAACAATTTACTTAACGCATTTGTTGTTTGTGTTTTAGCACGTGCTTCTAAATACTTTCCGAAAAGAATTAAAGTAATTAATACAGCACTTGTTTCAAAATATAGGTGTGGCTCATAATTTGTATTAATTAACCACTTAATCGATTCATAAATACTATAAAAGAAGGCTGCGCTTGTACCTAAAGCGACAAGAACATCCATATTTGCTGACCCATTACGAAGGTTTTTATAAGCGCCTACATAAAATTGCCAACCAATAACAAATTGAACAGGCGTTGCTAATACAAATTGGAACCACGGGTTCATAAATATATGTGGTATTTGAATACCAAATAAATGAACGAACATTGTCATTAACAATGGAGCTGCTAAAACAGCTGAAACAACTAATTTAATTAACTGTCGTTTTAATTGTTTTTCTTTTTGGGAACTTTTTTCTGATGCTTCTTTTTTAGGTTGTGCCTCATACCCTAGGTTTTTAATACGTTGTTGAAATTCATCTACAGACGTCATATCAGGGTTGTATTCTACAGTAGCACTTTCTGTGGTTAAATTAACTGTAGCCTTATTTACACCTGAGATTCGATTTAAAACTTTTTCGATTTTATTCGAACAAGCTGCACACGTCATTCCCATTACATCGAGATCCACTTTTTCGGTTAAAACTCCATAACCTGTTTTTTGAATTGTATTTGCAATATCTTCTAATGATGTAACATTGGGGTTATATTCAATTGTAGCTTTCTCTGTAGAAGGATTTACATTAGCGTTAACTTCATCTAATTTATTTAGATTTTTTTCTACTTTATTCGAGCAAGCTGCACATGTCATGCCTGTGATACCTAATGAGGTTTTTTTAATATTTTCACTCAATTATTTCTTTCCTCCTATTTTGAAAATTGTTTTAATACAACCATCAATTCTTTGATACTTTCTTCTCCGTTGCCATTTTTAATACCTTCACTTACACAATTAGATATATGGTCTTCAGTTACTATAAAACCCACTTGTTTTAGGGCTGATTGTATTGCTGTTATTTGTACTAGTACATCTATACAATATCTATCTTCTGCTATCATTGATTGTAAACCGCGCATTTGTCCTTCTAATCTTTTGAGTCTATTGAGCAATGCGTCATTGTTTTTAACAGTAGTAGTGTTCAATTTCACCCCTCCTCATATACCCTAACGGGGTATCTCTTGTTGGAATCTATATTATACCCCTAGTAGGTATAAGTCAATACAAAAGTTTCATATAAAAAATTAATATTTATAGTTTGTTTTAAGAGGTACACTTGTATAAAATGTATGCTAAAACTTATATTAGGAGAGATATATTTGGATAAAAATATACAACTTGAGCTTTACACAAGACCTACATGCTCTGATTGCCAAGAATCAAAAAGGTATTTAAACTCTCAAGAGATTAGTTATAGTCATAAAGATGTAAGTCAAAATTTGGACTTAGAAGAAGAAATGAAAAAAATATCAGGCAACCGAATTGTTCCCTTATTTGTTTTTTATAAAAAAATTTTTTGGGGTAAAAAAAAGTTGTTTAAATATTACGTGGGATTTGAAAATAACAAAAAAGATATATTAAATATATTGGAATAATTAAATAAACAGCCATTATTAAAAAATAATGGCTGTTTATTTAATGATGATGTTGACTGTCTTCTTCTTTCACGATACAAAACAATTTTTCACTATGATTATTGTTAGAAGTTTCAGTCTGTATTGTGACATGTTGAATATTTTGATGATTGAGTTCATGTTCTATACGTTTAAGTAAAAACTCATTTTCAGTAATGGTCATTGTATCTTCTACAACAATATGACAAGATAACGCGTTTAATCCGCTAGTTACTGACCAAACATGAAAGTCATGAATATTTTTAACTTCTTTGAATTTTTTAATAGTTTTAATAATGTCTTTTGTATTTATATTGCTTGGTGCTCCCTCCATTAATACATGAAGACTTGATTTTGTTACATAAAAGCCGCTACGTAGTACTAAAATTGCTACAATCACACTTGCTAAAGGATCCGCCCACCCCCATCTAAAAAATATAATGAGAAGGGCTGCTATAACTGCACCTATAGATCCAAGCATGTCGCTTATTACATGCAAATATGCTCCACGCATATTTAAGTTTTCTTCTACATCGCTCCCGCGCAGCATTATCCAAGCCACAATAATATTAATAAACAAGCCTACCAAGGCGATAATTAACATGCCTGTAGAAGCTACCTCAGGGGGGTTTTTAAATCTCTCAATAGCTTCATAAAAAATATAGATAGCTATTAACATCAAAGTAATACCATTAAGTACAGCTGCTAGTATTTCAAACCTTTTGTAGCCAAAAGTTTTATTTGTATTAGCTTGCTTCGCTCCTAAAGTAAATGCAATTAAAGCAATACCTAAAGAAATAGAATCACTTAACATATGACCAGCATCTGAAATTAACGCAAGACTGTTAGTAAAGAAACCACCTAACCCTTCTACAATCATGTAACTTGTAATAATAATAAAACTAATTAATAAAGTCTTTTTGTTCGCGCCATGTGTATGATTATGATTGTGATCGTTTTCCATTTAATCCCTCCTCTTTTTAATGATGAAAAATATTTTCTATAATTTGAATTTTTGTTTTTATAACTATAGAGTTAAAAAATATAAAATTTCAATTAATGTTTTGTTACTCGAAGAAAATCATACTAACTTATGAATATATGAGCATATATTCATAAGTTAGTATGATTTTTATCCTTTGTCAATATAGAAATGCTTTGTATTTTGTATATTAAATAAAAACCCTACTTTGCTTTGGACAGTAGTGGGATTTTTGCATATGATAAACCACACTTCACTTGCTAAATATTAACTATATTATAATTAACAAGTGATAATTTCTTTTTAGAGAAAATAATGTATTCACGCCTTTAGGCGTGAATACATTATTTTTTTTTGAATAGTTTAGAAAAGATAGATTGTTTTTGTTCATTTTTTTTTGATGCTTTTGGAGTAATGATATCTTCTTTTGAATCTATATTATCAGTTTCTATTTTTTTGGTATTACTTAATATATTTTGGCTATTTAAATTCAAAGATTGTTCTTGTTTTAATGCAATTGTTAAATCGTCAATTTGTCGATTCTTTTGTCGAATTTCTGATTCTAAATGCTCTATGTATTTATCGATATAACTGCTATATTGGTTATTTAATGATTCTGTTTTGTTTGTCGATTTTTCATCAAATTTTGTCGATTCTTTTGTCGTTTTTTTATTTAAAATTGTTTTTAGATAATCTATTGTATTATCAGGTTCTGTTGCAAAGTAAAAAATATAGCTAACCACTAATTTATCATGTCAGTGTTCGCTTAACTTGCTAGCATGATGCTAATTTCGTGGCATGGCGAAAATCCGTAGATCTGAAGAGACCTGCGGTTCTTTTTATATAGAGCGTAAATACATTCAATACCTTTTAAAGTATTCTTTGCTGTATTGATACTTTGATACTTTGTCTTTCTTACTTTAATATGACGGTGATCTTGCTCAATGAGGTTATTCAGATATTTCGATGTACGATGACAGTCAGGTTTAAGTTTAAAAGCTTTAATTACTTTAGCCATTGCTACCTTCGTTGAAGGTGCCTGATCTGTAATTACCTTTTGAGGTTTACCAAATTGTTTAATGAGACGTTTGATAAACGCATATGCTGAATGATTATCTCGTTGCTTACGCAACCAAATATCTAATGTATGTCCCTCTGCATCAATGGCACGATATAAATAGCTCCATTTTCCTTTTATTTTGATGTACGTCTCATCAATACGCCATTTGTAATAAGCTTTTTTATGCTTTTTCTTCCAAATTTGATATAAAATTGGGGCATATTCTTGAACCCAACGGTAGACCGTTGAATGATGAACGTTTACACCACGTTCCCTTAATATTTCAGATATATCACGATAACTCAATGCATATCTTAGATAGTAGCCAACGGCTACAGTGATAACATCCTTGTTAAATTGTTTATATCTGAAATAGTTCATACAGAAGACTCCTTTTTGTTAAAATTATACTATAAATTCAACTTTGCAACAGAACCAATATAATCATGTCGATCAAGAAGAAGTTATCGAAAAACATATTAATCAAGTAGATAGAAATGATCATGACAATCGTATTGAACATGAAAATGAACAAACTAATCACATTAATTTACCAACGATAAATGCTAGTGACTTTCTTATGTACTATGCGAACGAAACTGAAAAGCAAAACAATATTAATCATCAGAAAAAGAAGAAGAAACAAGAGAGAAATAACCAAATGAGAAGATAGTAAGCAGTTGAAATCATACAAAGTTCATTCTTTAATAATAAGAAACTTAACCCAATGTGGTAAATTAGCTTTGGTTTAAAGAAAACATTTATATACTTAGATAAGGTACATTCTATGTATTATCACAATGTATTTTAAAACGTGTATAATTATAGAAAAACCTTGATATTATGCGATTGTTCACATATTTCAGCATAAAAAATACTAATGTTCATAAATATCGATAGAAAAAATTGAGTTTAAATATATCTTAAAGTTAGGGAGAAAAATAATTTGGAAACAAAAATTGGACATCAAATACAAAAGTTAAGAAAAAGTAAAAACATGTCTCAAGAAAAATTAGCTGAAAAGTTAGGGGTATCGAGACATTCTATTTCTAATTGGGAAAGAGAAGTAAGTAATCCCGACTTAAAAACAATTTTAGAAATCACTAAATTATTTAATGTTTCTCTAAATCAATTAATTAAAGGAGTGGAAATCATGCAAGTTAATAAATATGTTTACTCTGCATTAGCATTTTTTCTAGGAGGTTTCGGGGCTCATAAGTTTTATGTTAAGAAAAATAAAAATGCTCTTCTTTATTTACTATTTTGTTGGACGGGAATACCGGGTGTGATAGGTATGGTAGAAGGTGTTTTAACACTTATGCGTCCGAGCGATAGTGAAAACAATATAGAAATAAATTAAACCAAAAATAAAAAGCCGATGTATCGGATTTTTTTTAGTGTACATGTGAATATTAAAAATGATGGAGTGATTTCACATGAACACATTCGTTTTCGGCGTGATTACAAAGCGATTAGAAGAAATAGGTTTTAATGTACACAAGGTGTTTAAAATGCCCGAAAAACAGGCACTATTTGAAGATTTGTACCATTATGTGAGATACGTTAAACCATGCAAGGCTGAACTAACAATGGTGGCATTAGATAGTGATGAATTGATTCATTACGGTTCTGTTGCAAAGTTAGATTTATAGTATAATTTTAACAAAAAGGAGTCTTCTGTATGAACTATTTCAGATATAAACAATTCGATAAAGATGTTATAACTGTAGCCGTTGGCTACTACTTAAGATACGCATTAAGTTATCGTGATATATCTGAAATATTAAGGGAACGTGGTTTTGATGTTCATCATTCAACCATTTATCGATGGGTTCAAGAGTATGCACCTATTTTCTATCAACTTTGGAAGAGAAAACATAAAAAAACGTATTATAAGTGGCGTATTGATGAGACATATATCAAAATTAAAGGACAGTGGTGTTATCTGTATCGCGCGATTGATGCAGATGGACATACATTAGATATTTGGTTACGCAAAAAACGAGATCATCAATCAGCATATGCGTTTATTAAGCGCCTTATTAAACAATTCGGTAAACCTCAAATGATAATTACAGATCAAGCACCTTCAACGAAGGTAGCAATGGCTAAAGTAATTAAAGCTTTTAAACTTAAACCTGACTGTCATCGTACATCGAAATATCTCAATAACCTCATTGAACAAGATCATCGTCACATTAAGGTGAGAAAGACAAGATATCAAAGTGTCAATACGGCAAAAAATACACTCAAAGGCATTGAATGTATTTACGGATTATATAAAAAGAACCGTAGGTCTCTTCAGATCTACGGATTTTCACCATGCCACGAAATTAGTTATATGTTAGCTGGTTAGGCGAAGACTGACACAATAAAATGGTGATTAGCTATATTTTTCTAACTTTGCAACAGAACCCTTAATTTCATAGAACGGCGAAATTAATACATGTTAGTCAGCTAATTGAATACTTACATTATAAGAGAGTAGTTAACTTTATTTTTAATTTGCACCAGAACTTTTTAATGTATTATTTCATCCTTGAATAAATCACCCCATTCGCATATTGCATAAACCACCTTATCTAGCTTGTAGCCTATAGATGTCAGCTTATACTCCACTTTTGGGGGAACTACAGAATAAATATGTCTTTCAATAATTTGGTCCTCTTCTAATTCTCTAAGTTGTCTTATTAGCATCCTTTGATTGACATGCGGCAACTTTTTTTGTAGCTCACTTAATCTCAATACTTTGTCTTGAAGTAAATGAAAAATTATAGGGATCTTCCACTTTCCTCCGATAACACATAAAGCTAAATCTTTAGAAGTGAAAAATTCTTTTCCTTTATAATACAATTTTCATCCTTCTTTCTTCTATAATATTAGAATTTACATTGTTAATGCGGAAGATTATATAATCTTCCGCATTAACTGCTTATTTATATCTATTCTAAATTGGCATGATTATTTTGCATAGTTGTTTCATCAACATCTAATTGTGTCATTAGTCCAATGACTACACTATCTAAAAAGATTTGTGATGATTGTTCAAACAAACTACCTAACGGTTGATCAGACCCAGTAGCATCGTGTTTTGTACCTGCTGGTAATTCAACTACTGTGTCTGCAATTTCACCAATTGCAGAATCTAGTTTAGTTGTTAGTAATACCACTTCTGCTTCAACTGATTTCGCTTTATCTGCTAATAAGCGAAGGTGTTCTGTTGAACCCGAACCAGAAATCACAATAAATAAATCACCTTTTTGAATTGATGGTGTTGTTGATTCGCCAATAACAAATGCTTGCTTGCCTAATTGATTGAGTCTCATTGCAAAACTATTTGCAACGAATCCAGAACGACCCTTACCTGCAACAAATATGCGTGATGCTTCAGTTACTTCTGATGCAAATCCATCAAACTCTTCATCTTTAACATGAGATAAAGTACCCTTTAACTCATCTAAAATTAATTGATAATGATTAAAAGTTGCCATCATTATTTACCTTCAATAGCGTCACGACATTGTTTAGCTGCTTCTACAGGGTCATCAGCATTTGCGATACCGCCACCAACAATTACTAAGTCAGGTTCTTCTGCAACAATTTCTTTAATTGTATCTGGTTTAATACCACCAGCAACTGCGACTTTAGAATTTTTAATTACTGATTTAACTTTACGTAAGCTATCTAATGGAGATTGTCCTTCAGCTTGTAAATCATAACCAGTGTGCACTGCAATATAGTCAGCACCCATTTCATCTAATTCTTTCGCACGTTTTTCTAAATCTTGTACAGCAATCATATCTACTAATAATTGTTTGTCATTTTTATGTGCTTCTTCAACTGCTGCTTTAATTGACGCATCTTCTGCTACACCTAAAATTGTTACAACATCAGCGCCGAATTTAACAGCTTGGCTTACTTCATAGTCTGCTGCATCCATGATTTTTAAGTCTGCTAATACTTTAGCATTGCTTATATTTTCATTTAAATGTTGAACGGCAGGTAAACCTTCATTAATCACAATTGGTGTACCAATTTCAACAATATCGACATATTCTTCTACTTTTTTCGCTAATTCTGCTGCTTCTTCTTTATTTAATAAATCAATAGCTAATTGTAATTCCACTATAATTCATCCTTTCATTAATTTATACCTTTATTTTGACATAATTATCAATAAATCAATACTGACAAAATTGGCATATAGGGAATGTCAGCTTATCTAAAGGGGGTGACTATTTTTTCAGTATGAATAATATTACACTGTAGTGTACAGTTGGAATTGTAAATATAAGACTAATAATTACAAATTTGGAGGCTTTTTAGATGACTCATATTCAATTAGATTATGGTAAGACTTTAGAATTTTTTGGAGAACATGAATTAGAACAACAAAAAGATATCGTGAAGACATTACACAAAACGATACATGAAGGAACTGGTGCAGGAAATAATTTCTTGGGTTGGGTAGACCTTCCAATTGATTACGATAAAGAAGAGTTTTCAAGAATTGTAGAAGCTTCTAAACGTATTAAAGTAAATTCTGACGTGTTAGTTGTTATTGGTATTGGTGGCTCATACCTTGGTGCACGTGCTGCTATTGAAATGCTAACATCTTCATTTAGAACAAATAATGACTATCCTGAAATTGTTTTTGTAGGTAATCATTTATCATCAAATTATACAAAAGAATTAGTAGATTATTTAGCTGACAAAGATTTCTCTGTAAACGTCATTTCTAAATCTGGTACAACTACAGAACCAGCAGTTGCATTCCGTTTATTCAAACAATTAGTTGAGAATAAATATGGCAAAGAAGAAGCTAAAAAACGTATCTTTGCTACAACAGATAAACAAAAAGGTGCATTAAAACAATTAGCTACAAATGAAGGTTATGAAACATTTGTAGTCCCTGATGATGTAGGTGGCCGTTATTCAGTGTTAACTGCTGTAGGTTTATTACCAATCGCAGCTGCAGGTATTAATATTGAAGCGATGATGATTGGTGCAGCAAAAGCACGTAAAGAATTATCTTCTGACAAATTAGAAGAAAATATTGCTTATCAATATGCAACAATCCGTAACCTTCTATATAGCAAAGGTTATACAACTGAAATGCTTATCAACTATGAACCGTCAATGCAATATTTCAACGAATGGTGGAAACAATTATTTGGTGAATCAGAAGGTAAAGACTTTAAAGGTATTTATCCTTCAAGTGCTAACTACACTACTGATTTACATTCATTAGGACAATACGTTCAAGAAGGTCGTCGTTTCTTATTTGAAACAGTTGTAAAAGTGAATCATCCAAAACATGATCTTACTATTGAAGAAGATAGTGACGATTTAGATGGATTAAATTATCTTGCTGGTAAAACAATTGATGAAGTTAATACAAAAGCATTTGAAGGTACATTATTAGCACATACAGATGGTGGCGTACCTAATATCGTTGTTAATATTCCACAATTAGATGAAGAAACATTTGGCTATGTCGTGTACTTCTTCGAACTTGCATGTGCTATGAGTGGTTATCAATTAGGCGTAAATCCATTCAATCAACCTGGTGTAGAAGCGTATAAACAAAATATGTTTGCTTTACTTGGTAAACCAGGATTTGAAGATATGAAAAAAGATCTTGAAGCAAGATTGTAGGTTATAAACTATAAAGAAATGAGAGGATACAATGTCTAGTAATATTGGAATTTTAGGTTTAGGTGTTATGGGGAAAAATCTTGCGTGGAACATCGAGGATAAGAAATATTCTGTGAGTATTCATAGTAGAGATAATAATGAAATTAATGATACTATTCAAAAGTCTCATTATCAAAAGATATATCCTGCGTATAACTTGAAAGAATTTGTAGATTCATTAGAAAAACCCCGTAAAATTTTGTTGATGATTAAGGCTGGTAGTCCTACGGATAACATGATAAATGCCTTACTTCCATTATTAGACGATGAAGATATTTTAATTGATGGTGGTAATACAAACTATCAAGATACAATTCGTCGAAATAAAACATTAGCTGAAAGTGGCGTTAATTTCATTGGTATGGGCGTATCAGGTGGTGAAGTAGGCGCTTTAACTGGTCCTTCATTAATGCCTGGTGGTCAAGAAGCCGCTTATAATAAAGTCAGTGATATCTTAGATGCCATTGCAGCTAAAGCGCAAGATGGTGCATCTTGCGTAACATACATTGGCCCAAATGGTGCAGGTCATTATGTGAAAATGGTTCATAACGGTATTGAATATGCAGATATGCAATTAATCGCTGAAAGTTATACAATGATGAAAGACTTATTAGGTATGAGTCATACTGAAATTTCTCAAACATTCAAAGATTGGAATGCTGGAGAACTCGAAAGTTACTTAATAGAAATTACTGGTGATATTTTCACTAAATTAGATGAAAATAATGAACCATTAGTAGAAAAAATATTAGATACTGCTGGTCAAAAAGGTACAGGTAAATGGACTTCTATTAATGCATTAGAATTAGGAATTCCATTAACAATTATCACTGAATCGGTATTTGCTCGTTTCATTTCATCCATTAAAGAAGAACGTGTTAATGCGTCTAAATCATTAAATGGACCACAAGCTTCATTTGATGGTAATAAAGAAGAATTCTTAGAAAAAATCAGAAAAGCATTATATATGAGTAAGATTTGTTCTTACGCTCAAGGCTTTGCGCAAATGAGAAAATCGAGCGAAGATCACGAATGGAACTTAAAATTAGGTGAACTGGCAATGATTTGGCGTGAAGGTTGTATCATTCGTGCACAATTCTTACAAAAAATTAAAGATGCTTACGATAATAATCCAGAACTTGAAAACTTATTATTAGATCCATACTTCAAAAATATTGTTACAGATTACCAAGATGCATTAAGAGACGTCGTAGCAACAGGCGTTAAAAACGGTGTACCGACACCAGGATTCTCTGCAAGTGTGAACTACTATGATAGTTATCGTTCTGAAGATTTGTCAGCTAATCTTATCCAAGCACAACGTGACTATTTTGGTGCACATACTTATGAACGTAAAGACCGTGAAGGTGTGTTCCACACACAATGGGATGAAGAGTAATATAATTACTGTTACGGAATGAAAACCAGAAACTAGCTAATCAAGTAAAAGGGGGGAACTGCTTTGGATAAAAATTTATCATCATTAATAACAATATTTGGCGGAACAGGAGATTTAAGTTACAGGAAATTGCTACCTTCTATTTTTAATCTTTATAAAAAGGGTCACTTTAAGAAATTAGTTATCATTTCTACGGGTTTAGAGGATATAAGTGATGAAGAATATAGAAGTAAAGTAAAACAAATTTTATTAAGCCAAGAAAATTTTGAAATGGTGAACTTATTTTTAGATAACATATTTTACTTTCAACAAAATGTTGAAGATAAAACAAGTTGGAATAAATTAAAGGAACTTTCCAATGATATTGATAAAAAATATTGTTTGGATGGCAATAGATTATTTTACTTAGCAATGAATCCTCAATTTTTTAAAATTATAACTCAAAGCATAAGCCAATCAGGTCTTTCTGATACAAATGGATTTTCAAGATTAATAATAGAAAAACCATTTGGAAAAGATTTGAAATCTGCCGAAGACTTAAATAAACACATAAGACAGTATTTTAAAGAAGAAGAAATATTTAGAATAGATCATTATCTAGGTAAAGAGATGGTGCAAAATATTGAATCTTTACGTTTTGGTAATACAATATTTGAACCATTGTGGAACAACAAGTATATATCAAATGTTCAAATAACTCTATCGGAAACTTTAGGCATTGAAGATAGAGGCCAATACTATGATTCTACAGGAGCGCTTAAAGATATGGTGCAAAATCATGCACTACAAATACTTACTCTTATTGCTATGGAGAAACCCGAAAGCAGAAATAGTAAAGATATTAGACTAAAAAAAATCGAACTTTTAAACAATATAAAATTTTTGAAAGGGGCTGATGTACACAAATATTTTGTTAGAGGACAATATATTAATGGTATTATTAATGAAACTCCGATAATGTCATATCATGAAGAAAAAGGTGTTAATAGTGATTCAACAACAGAAACATTTGTAGCAGGGAAATTACTCATTAATAATGATAGATGGAAAGGGACACCGTTTTATATTCGTACAGGAAAGCGTTTAAATAAAAAAGCAATAGAAGTTGTTATAGAATTTAAAAAATTAAATAGTAAATTAATCTATGAAAATGATAATGAAGATGTTGATTGTAATTTAATGGTAATAAATATAGAACCTAATGCCCAAATATCACTATATATTTATGAAAATAAATCAACTAGAAATAATAGAAACCATAATATACAAATCTATAACTTAATAGATAAAAAACAAGTAGTGGATGCTTATGAATCACTTATATGTGATGCTTTAATAGGAAATCAAACTAATTTTGTACATTGGGAAGAACTTAAACATTCATGGGAATTTATAGATTATATAAGTACTGAATGGAAAAAATCTAACGTAACAATACCACAGTATAAACCAGGAAGTTTTGGACCTAAAGAAAGTGATCAATTACTTAAACAAGATAACTTTGAATGGTGGAATAATCTATAAAACGTAAATATTGCAAAACACTATATAGGAGAAGTTAAATGAATATTCTAATAGTATATGCGCACCCTGGACCTCAATCTTTTAATAGTAAACTTAAAGATATTGCACAAACAGTATTGAAGGAGAATGGTAATAATTGTCGTTGTATCTGATTTGTATAAAATGAATTTTAACCCTGTTGCTCAAAAATCTGATTTTAAATATTTAAAAAATAATAACTTTTTTAAATATCCTATAGAACAAGAGCATTCTTACAAAAATAATATATTAAGTAAGGAAATTAAATCTGAATTAAGCAAACTATTGTGGGCGGATATTATTATTTTTCAATTCCCTTTATGGTGGTCGAGTGTTCCTGCAATATTAAAAGGATGGTTTGATAAAGTTTTAATATATGGAGGGATTTATGGAGGGGCATATGGGAAGTTTAAGAACGCCAGATTATCTAATAAAAAAGCTATTATAAGTACAACAACTGGTTCATCAGGAGATATACACAAACAAGTACTATTTCACATTAGTCATGGAATAGTTGAATATACTGGAATGCAATGTTTAGATACATTAATCGCATATGAAATTGATAAAGATCAAAATAGTAGAGATGAGTATATAGAATTTTTTAAAAACAAAATAAAGTATATTTAACCAAATTGAAATACGGAGTAGAGAAATAAAAAAGCTAAGTCATTGATTTATTAAAGCATAAAACACTTGTATGGGCTATTATAGGGAAGTATTCTCAGAATGTGTTAAAAATATTATTAAACCAGAAGACACAGTAATTAATTTAAAATGTGGTTTTTCAAAATAATTTGGAAAGGAGTTTTTGTTTGTGATAATAGAGCAATTAAAACAAGAATTAGAATTAAATACAGTAAATAGTATAGAAGTTTATTTTCATTCTGGAGATTCAGTAATTGCAAGAAAAATAGACTATTCACAAAGTTCTGAAAAAATTATTAAAGTACTTAATCCAGTGCCTATGTATATTAATTTAGAAAATGTAACATACATTCAGTTAAGAGAAATGTAATAATGTAGATAGCATGGTTCTGTTGCAAAGTAAAAAAATATAGCTAACCACTAATTTATCATGTCAGTGTTCGCTTAACTTGCTAGCATGATGCTAATTTCGTGGCATGGTGAAAATCCGTAGATCTGAAGAGACCTACGGTTCTTTTTATATAATCCGTAAATACATTCAATGCCTTTGAGTGTATTTTTTGCCGTATTGACACTTTGATATCTTGTCTTTCTCACCTTAATGTGACGATGATCTTGTTCAATGAGGTTATTGAGATATTTAGATGTGCAATGACAGTTAGGTTTCAGCTTAAACACTTTAATTATTTTAGCCATGGCTACCTTCGTTGAAGGTGCTTGATCTGTAATTATCATTTGAGGTTTACCGAATTGTTTAATAAGGCGCTTAATAAACGCATATGCTGATTGATGATCTCGTTTTTTGCGTAACCAAATATCTAATGTATGTCCATCTGCATCAATCGCGCGATACAGATAACACCACTGTCCTTTAATTTTGATATATGTCTCATCAATACGCCACTTATAATACGTTTTTTTATGTTTTCTCTTCCAAAGTTGATAGAAAATAGGTGCATACTCTTGAACCCATCGATAAATGGTTGAATGATGAACATCAAAACCACGTTCCCTTAATATTTCAGATATATCACGATAACTTAATGCGTATCTTAAGTAGTAGCCAACGGCTACAGTTATAACATCTTTATCGAATTGTTTATATCTGAAATAGTTCATACAGAAGACTCCTTTTTGTTAAAATTATACTATAAATCTAACTTTGCAACAGAACCGTATTTTATGAGTACACTCTAAATTAAGGAGATGTATAATCAATCTAAAATTGTATTTTTATACTTTTGTTATATAATCTTTCTACTTAGAGATATATTGTAAAAAAAACAACAAAATGTTATATTAACATTACTATTTTATCGATGAAGGAGGATTAAAATGACAGCTTCTATGAGACTCAAATAAACCTTTTTGAATACAAAACTAAATTAATTCAAAAAGGCTTGTCCGCAATACACACTCATAGGATGACTTATGTCATTTTTTATCCTTCGATAGGAATAATAAACGCTTTCAAATACTAAAACATCATAATAAATTTTTAAGTGTTTGAAAGTGTAATGTGAATGAGACGGGAGTAGCCTGTCTCATTTTTTTGCGTACACGTCCTTTAAATATACAAGGAGTGTATAAATATGGAACAATATACAATTAAATTTAACCAAATCAATCATAAATTGACAGATTTACGATCACTTAACATCGGTCATCTTTACGCTTACCAATTTGAAAAAATAGCACTTATTGGGGGTAATGGTACTGGCAAAACCACATTACTAAATATGATTGCTCAAAAAACAAAACCAGAATCTGGAACAGTTGAAACGGTTGGCGAAATTCAATATTTTGAACAGCTTAACATGGATGTGGAAAATGATTTTAACACGTTAGACGGTAGTTTAATGAGTGAACTCCATATACCTATGCATACAACCGACAGTATGAGTGGTGGTGAAAAAGCAAAATATAAATTAGCTAATGTCATATCAAATTATAGTCCGATATTACTTTTAGATGAACCTACAAATCACTTGGATAAAATTGGTAAAGATTATCTGAAAAATATTTTAAAATATTACTATGGTACTTTAATTATAGTAAGTCATGATAGAGCACTTATAGACCAAATTGCTGACACAATTTGGGATATACAAGAAGATGGCACAATAAGAGTGTTTAAAGGTAATTACACACAGTATCAAAATCAATATGAACAAGAACAGTTAGAACAACAACGTCAATATGAACAGTATATAAGTGAAAAACAAAGATTGTCCCAAGCCAGTAAAGCTAAACGAAATCAAGCGCAACAAATGGCACAAGCATCATCAAAACAAAAAAACAAAAGTATAGCACCAGATCGTTTAAGTGCATCAAAACAAAAAGGCACGGTTGAGAAGGCTGCTCAAAAACAAGCTAAGCATATTGAAAAAAGAATGGAACATTTGGAAGAAGTTGAAAAACCACAAAGTTATCATGAATTCAATTTCCCACAAAATAAAATTTATGATATCCATAATAATTATCCAATCATTGCACAAAATCTAACATTGGTTAAAGGAAGTCAAAAACTGCTAACACAAGTACGATTCCAAATACCATATGGCAAAAATATAGCGCTCGTAGGTGCAAATGGTGTAGGTAAGACAACTTTACTTGAAGCTATTTACCACCAAATAGAGGGAATTGATTGTTCTCCTAAAGTGCAAATGGCATACTATCGTCAACTTGCTTATGAAGACATGCGTGACGTTTCATTATTGCAATATTTAATGGATGAAACGGATTCATCAGAATCATTCAGTAGAGCTATTTTAAATAACTTGGGTTTAAATGAAGCACTTGATCGTTCTTGTAATGTTTTGAGTGGTGGGGAAAGAACGAAATTATCGTTAGCAGTATTATTTTCAACGAAAGCGAATATGTTAATTTTGGATGAACCAACTAATTTTTTAGATATTAAAACATTAGAAGCATTAGAAATGTTTATGAATAAATATCCTGGAATCATTTTGTTTACATCACATGATACAAGGTTTGTTAAACATGTATCAGATAAAAAATGGGAATTAACAGGACAATCTATTCATGATATAACTTAAAAACTATACACTAATTTATATTGAATATTAGGTTCATTTATATCAATATAAAAAATACGTTCACAAGAAAAATATAATAGAAATAAGGATCCAATAAAATGACTCGACATAATGAAATTATTAAATGTGCAGAAAAATATCAATTACACATCCAACCTCAAACAATCTCATTGAATGAATCGGGACTTGATTTTCAAGTTGCATTTGGAAAAGATAAACATGGAGTAGAATGGGTTTTGAGACTACCAAGAAGACCTGACGTTTATAAACGAACAAAACCCGAAAAACAAACGGTAGACTTCTTACAGAAGAATGTTTCATTTGAAATACCGAAGTGGAAAGTACATGCAAAAGACCTTATTGCTTACCCAAAACTTACAGGTAAACCCGCAGCCACAATAGATCCAGAAATACAAAATTATGTATGGGAAATTGAACACAAACCATTACCAGAAAACTTTATTAACACATTAGCTGAAACACTCGTAGATTTACACAACATACCAGAAGAAAACATTAACGTTCAGCATATAAATATCAAAACCATACAAGAAATAAAAAATGACTTTCAAAGAAGAATGAATAAAGTTAAAGAAACTTATGGCGTATCAGATGAATTATGGAACAGATGGAAACAATGGTTAGAAAACGACGAACTATGGCCTCGACATGCGACCATGATACATGGGGACTTACATCCAGGACATATAATGGTAGATAACCAAGCAAACGTCACAGGTCTCATAGACTGGACTGAAGCAACCCACTCCGACCCATCAATGGACTTTATAGGACACCATCGTGTATTCGACGACGAAGGATTAGAGCAACTTATAACAGCATACGGTAAAGCTGGAGGTGAAATATGGCCACGAATGAAAGAGCATATAATAGAACTCAATGCAGTATTCCCAATGTTTATCGCTGAGTTTGCTATGGAATCAGGAGAATCGGCGTATGAAACGATGGCATTGAAAGAGTTAGGTATGAAAGAGTAGAACTTATATTAAAAGAGGCCCATTTTAAAGACGAAGGCAATCCTGATGAAATTTTAAAACTGCGTTTAATTAGTGATGGTCTTTGGTTTTCTATAATGTATTAAATATCTGGACATGGAACAAATGCAACAAATGGAAAGAATCGTTTTCGAAATTTCTAACTCCTTAAATCAGGAGGATAAATAAACGGTCATTTTCATTGAAAGCACTTATATAAATTTCATCAATTTTAATACCTACCGTAAATACATTTCATAAGTATTAAACAGATGATTAAAATTTTTAGTTAATTTAAATATTTATGATAGAGATGACCTTCAAATGAACGGTTCTGTTACAAAGAAAAAATCTATATTTATTTTTAGTAAGTTTTAATTATAGATATGTACACTTTGAGTACACCCTAATCATACAAAATAAGTTGTTGAAATTATCGCAATTAGAACGTATGATTAGGGTGTATATTAATTATGGAGTGAAGATGAATGATTATAGGTTATGCGAGAGTATCATCGATAGATCAAAATTTAGAAAGACAATTGGATAATTTAAAGACGTTTGGTGTGGAGAAAATCTTTACAGAGAAACAGTCGGGAAAGTCAGTGGAAAATAGACCTGTATTTCAAGAAGCACTCAATTTTGTCAGAATGGGAGATCGATTCGTTGTGGAATCTATTGATCGTTTGGGACGTGATTATGATGAAATTATTGAAACTGTGAGTTATTTAAAAGAGAAAGACGTTCAGTTAATGATTACCAGCTTACCTATGATGAATGAAGTGATTGGCAATCCATTACTGGATAAGTTTATGAAAGATTTAATCGTTCAAATTTTAGCAATGGTTTCAGAACAAGAGAGAAATGAAAGTAAACGTCGACAAGCGCAAGGAATTCAAGTTGCGAAGGAAAAAGGCGTATATAAAGGGCGCCCCTTACTTTATTCACCAAATGCCAAAGACCCACAGAAACGTATTATTTATCATCGCGTGGTGGAAATGTTAGAAGAAGGGAAAGCAATTAGTAAGATTGCGAAAGAAGTTAATATCACAAGACAGACAGTTTATAGAATTAAGCATGATAAGGGATCATCTTGATAAATGGGTCGTCAATGCAAATAAGAGGCTCTCACAGAGTCTCAAAACTCATATTATATTATTGAAATGATCTTTTAATAATTATACAAGAAAAAAGAGAGTGCGAATTCGCACTCTCTTTTTGTGTAGTAATACTATTTAAATTTTTTATCAATAATGAACGTAATTTAGAAATAATATTTATTGGTATTTCAAGAATATATATATAATTATTTACTAAGTCCATTTAAAAAAATTTGAGAGAACTTGTTCATAAGTTTAATTCTTTCATTAATATTTTGTTCATGTGTAAAGGTAACAATTCCATTAACAGCGTTTGCTGCTATTTTACTAACAGCATTAACATCATTAATACACCATTCGCCATTTAAATTACCCTCCTTAAAAATTACATGATAAGCATCTATATATTTGTTTTCTAATTTATTCATTTTTTCATTAATGCTATTAGTTTTATAATATTCAGTGCAAAATTCAATTATTGCGTTTTGAAGTGGATAATAGTATTCGGTTGTTAAAGATAGTTCATTATATAAATAAAATTTTTCTCTATTAGTTTTACATTTGATTTGTTCCTTTTTCCACTGTTCTTGCCATTTAGATTCTTCTATATTTAAAATTTCTAAAAATAGATTTTCTTTTGTTTTAAAGTGATAATAAAGATTCCCTTTACTACTTTCTGATAATTTAACAATTTCTCCAGTAGTAGTGGCATTATATCCATTTTTTATAAATAATTCCTTTGCGACACCTAGTATTTTATCTTTCAAGTTCATCACGCCTTTAATGAGTATTAAGTACTATCAATGATAGCACAAAAAATTCAAAGAATAATTGTATAACACAATACAGCCATTTAAATTTCGCAAGATTTTTTGTTGTAATATGTAAAAAAATAGATTATAATCCTTATAGACCGGTCGAACGGTCTATAAGGATTGGAGGGAACTTAAATGATTTCATTTTTTACAAAAACTACTGATATGATGACATCAAAAAAAAGATGGACTGCACTAGTAGTATTAGCTGTTAGTTTGTTTGTTGTTACAATGGATATGACAATATTAATTATGGCTTTACCGGAATTAGTAAGAGAGTTAGAGCCTTCTGGTACCCAACAGTTATGGATAGTTGATATATACTCTCTTGTTTTAGCTGGCTTTATAATTCCATTGAGTGCCTTTGCTGATAAATGGGGAAGAAAAAAAGCATTATTAACTGGATTTGCTTTATTTGGCCTCGTTTCATTAGCTATATTTTTCGCAGAAAGTGCAGAGTTCGTAATAGCTATTCGATTTTTACTTGGTATTGCAGGTGCTTTAATAATGCCAACTACTCTTTCAATGATAAGAGTAATTTTTGAAAACCCTAAAGAAAGGGCCACTGCATTAGCTGTATGGTCAATCGTTTCATCGATAGGTGCTGTTTTTGGACCAATTATCGGAGGAGCTTTACTTGAGCAATTTTCATGGCACTCGGCATTTTTAATTAATGTACCGTTTGTGATAATAGCAGTTGTAGCAGGTTTATTTTTATTACCAGAGTCTAAGTTATCAAAAGAAAAGTCTCACTCGTGGGATATTCCTTCTACAATTTTATCAATTGCAGGCATGATTGGACTGGTATGGAGTATCAAAGAATTTTCAAAAGAAGGACTAGCAGATATTATTCCATGGGTTGTAATAGTATTAGCAATTACCATGATAGTGATATTTGTTAAACGTAATTTATCAAGTTCTGATCCAATGTTAGACGTAAGACTTTTTAAAAAGAGATCATTTTCAGCTGGTACAATTGCTGCATTTATGACAATGTTTGCAATGACATCTGTTTTGTTATTAGCTTCACAATGGTTACAGGTTGTGGAAGAACTTTCTCCTTTTAAAGCTGGCTTATACCTATTACCTATGGCAATAGGAGATATGGTGTTTGCACCAATTGCACCCGGATTAGCGGCGCGATTTGGACCGAAAATAGTGTTACCTTCCGGAATTGGAATTGCAGCCATTGGCATGTTTATTATGTATTTCTTTGGTCATCCATTATCATATTCTACAATGGCTTTAGCATTAATTTTAGTTGGAGCTGGTACGGCTTCACTAGCAGTTGCATCTGCTCTAATAATGTTAGAAACACCTACATCAAAAGCAGGTAATGCAGCTGCTGTTGAAGAGTCTATGTATGACCTTGGAAATGTTTTTGGTGTAGCAGTACTTGGTAGCCTATCTTCTATGCTTTATCGTGTATTTTTAGATATTTCATCTTTTTCATCAAAAGGTATAGTTGGAGATTTAGCTCATGTAGCTGAAGAATCTGTAGTGGGCGCTGTCGAAGTAGCTAAAGCTACGGGGATAAAACAGCTTGCAAACGAGGCTGTAACATCATTTAATGATGCTTTTGTAGCAACTGCTTTAGTAGGTGGGATTATCATGATTATCATTTCAATAGTTGTCTATTTGTTAATTCCCAAATCACTTGATATAACTAAACAAAAATAGTACTAAACATATATTTTTAGATATTGTAGATTAGTTTATTTTTAAAATTAGTAATAGTTAAAAAGTAGAACCATTAATTTTAAATGGTTCTACTTTTTTATTATTAAGTAAAATTATAAAAGACAATTTCTTAAATTAATAATATGATATACCTATATCTAATAATTTATTAGTATTAATAAACCTTGAAAGGATGATTAACTGATGAATAGAGCAGATATTTTTAAAATATTTGATGTAGAACTTAATATAACTATATTTTTAGGAGCACTAGTAGCAACTTTCATCTATTTTATAAGTTACATGAACAATGTAAATGAATTAATTACATTATGCTTAACATTAGCTTTTCCTGCATATTTATTAAAAATTAGCAGATCGTTCGAGGTTATTTTATTAGAGGAAAAAATAAAAAATAGTAAAATCAAAATCTGTGACAAAGATAGAATTGAACGAGAGATACTGGTGAAAAAGAACCTAATAGATGAACTATTGTTTCCTAATAGAGTTATTAAAAAATATACACTGACAATTTTAATTTACAGTATAGGTATTATTATTCTTTTACTACTTTGTAATATGTTAAGTTATGGAATTGGTGAAAATGTCAATTTTATCTGGAGATTACTAGCTTGTTATGTAACGAGTGTCACAGTGATTATAGTTGCCTTGATTATAATGATAATGATATTTGATCTTATAATTGGATTACTATTAAATTTTCAAATATTTTTAAAAAATAAAAAGTATGATGACTTTTTATAATTATTCGATTTATATAATGAAAAATTAAATGATTAAACATAGAAACCTCAAAACAAACCATATTTAATAGAGTTTATGGCGCCTTATACAAATAAAGGCTATGCTGTTAAAGAATTATGTAGCTATCTTCAGATTAATATGGATGATGTTTATACTATTGGCGATAGAAAATTGATTTACCTATGTTTAATACCCTAGATAATTCTTCTGATAATTTAGTTTTTGTTAGAGTTTAACATAACTGATGATTATCAGAAGTTTGAGTCACATTAAAAAGGCACAACAAGTTCATGAACTTGTTGTGCCTTTTTAATTGCAATTAGTTACCAAATAAACGACTCCAAAATCCCTTTTTAGGTGGTTCTACCTCCCTATTATCATCAGGATCATTCTTCGTTTCTTCAACGAACTTATCCTCATTTGTTAGTTCATCTTCGTTTATACTGTCATCCTTTTTTTCTTTAGCTATATTCTTATGATTTACTTCGGTTGGTTGGCTTTTCTTTTGTTGTTGGTTCGCATTTTGAGGTTCTTTAGTAAAAGTTGCTTCTTTCGGATTAATATTTTGTCTATTATTCGTCGCTGTATCAAAAGAATAATTAAGCTGTCTTTCTTCTTCTAATTGGCTTTCTAGTTTTTGAATTTTTTTATTGCTTTCTAATGCTAAGACTTGCTGATTTTCTAAAAGTCTATTAAGTGTATTTATTTGTTCTTTATCTCTATTTGCCTGTTCCTTATATATATCTAGCTGAATATATAACTGCTTTATTGTTTCATCTTTTACCTGATTATTATCGTTATCAGAATTTTTTTCATTTATTTTACTTTCAGCATCAATGCTCTTTTTCTGATTTTTTTTAATTCTATTTACTACTACAATCTCATCTTCACTAGATAAGTAATTTACGTTATCAATTTTTTGAAATTTTACATTTGCTTTTTTAGCATTATTATAAACTGTCATTTTTGTCACATTTAGTTCGTCAGCGATTTTCTTCATACTTTTCATATAGTAGCCTCCGTATAACTATATATATGATATTTATTATGATTATATAGTTATTATACTTACCATATCAATACTTTTATACTTATACATAAAATATATACATATAATTATATGTATATATTTCACCCTCTTTATACGCTTCTTATATACCTTTTATACGTATTGCAATAGCTTTCTTTATATAACATTCCATATCACTATATAAAAACAAAATATAACCTTTTATCATTCTTACATGATATATATACACTAAATATATATAAAAAATGTAACAAAGATTGGGAAAATGTTATTATAAATAGAAAGAAGCCTAACTACGGGAATAGTTAGGCCTCGATGGTAATAAAAAAGTTGTTTTTGTACAGTTGTTGTATTCATATTATATATATTAAGAATTATTAGCGCAAGTCTAATACATATATACTTACTTATGACTTTTTATTACCTCTTTTAAAATTTAAATATGAAAGAGGTTTTTTGT